>NZ_JBHWPL010000049.1:0-86368 GCF_043424875.1 Trueperella sp.
CCCTGGGGCCACAGCTCGGCGGCAACGCGCGTACGGACGGTAATGTTGACCGGCGGCGCGTCTTCCCACGGGTGCGGGGACGCCTCGCGCGTGAACGTAATAAAGTCCGTCACTGGAACTGACCCGTGGCGGTCGCTGGCATCCCACTCCGTTGTGGATACGCGCTCGCCCGTCTTTAGCCTGCGAGACACGAACGGCTTCAACGCACCCATCGCATCCCACTTTTCCATAATCCGCACCTGCGATCCGTACACGTTCTCACGGAAGTGGTTGCGCAGTGCGCCGAGCACCTCGGCCAGCTTTGAACCAGGAAAAGGTTGCCATTCGAGCCAGCCATCAGCCGCCACCGTGTGGGGGAGCGGGTAGACGGCGTCGGCAGAATCGCGTTGCGCGAGCAGCAAGGTGAAGAAGTCGGCCAAATGCGGGTCGTCAGAAAAGACGACGTAGAGTTTCGTTCGCGACGCCGGCACAAAGAGTGGAATGTCGTCGGGCCGCTCCTGAGCAATCCGCTCGGCCACCTGCTGGATCATGTCGAGATCTGCGAACCAAGACAGCTCGTAGTTCACGGGCTGCGAGAACGTCATGACCAGCGCGCCCGCGATCTCGGAAATCTCCAGCTCCACGCTTTGCTGTTTCTTGTTCGTCATGAGCCGTAGCGTCATCACGGCCTCGCTCATTAGCTCGCCCAAATCGCGCGAGTCGTCCTCGAGTTGCGTGTAGTAAATCGGCTCAATCGTGTCCGGCAAATCGTGGGCGATACCCACGGCCAAGAAATCGGTAAGCGGCAGGTAGACCATCGAGTCCGAGTTCTGGTGCGAGGGCAAGAAGTAGTCTGCGGCGCGCACAATCGGCACCACCGGGGCGTCCTTTTTCGCGGCGTCCCAATCGGCATCAGCCGGCATATACGAATCGGTGGGTTCATCGTCAGCCGAAGTATCGGCGTCGTTCGCCGTACCCTCGGCAGCGGGCGGCTCAGCAGAACTCGCGTCAGAATCGGCCGCCTCCTCGACCCGCGATTCCTCCGCTTGCTCCACGCCCACATCAATAAGGCGGTTGAGCAAGACTTCGCGCTGCTCCTCGGTGGCATCCGACTTAATCATCGCGCCCGGGCGGAAGCGGAACGCACGACCATCGGGAAGCAACACATCGAGCCAATCCCCGTTCGCATTCACGAACGCGTTCTCCAGCTTCGGATGCTTCACCGCTTGCTCAAGTGCCCATTCCATAAAAGTCATACTCCATTGTTTCAAAGGTATGTCGGGGAAAGAAACTCAGCGTGGCTCACTGGAGTGCCCGCGTGCGCGTGGGAGCGTGCCGCCCCAAAAATAGGGAGCGGAATCTCGTCACATTGGCTAGGACAGGCGGGGGTGTCCGCGTAGGCTGAGGGGACACCTAACGTTGAGGACACCATGTCTAAGCTTGCCCAGGGCTCCCTGAAAAATCGCGCCTTCGTGGCGCTTGTCTCCGTGGTCATTTTCGTGCTTGGAGTATTCTCCATGGGCACGCTCCGACAGGAGCTCATCCCGCGTGTCGAACTGCCGGTGATCAACGTGATCACGGTCAGCCCAGGCGCAACCTCCGAACAGATGCGCGATCGCGTCTCGGTTCCACTGGAACAGCAGGTCATGACGATCCCGGAGGTCTCCAGCACCACCACCCAGTCGTCGTCCTCCGTCTCGTTCGTGACCGTCGAATTGGATTACGGCACGGACGTGGCGCGCGCATCAAACCGCGTCGAACTCGCGATCAGCCGCGCGGATGCGAACTTCCCGGAGAGCGCCGAGTCCGAGGTCATATCGGGTGGTTCCTCAGACATTCCGCTCTCCTATATCGGCATCACATCCGAGGGCACCCCGCTCGAAACGTCGGAGCGCATCCGCAACACGATCCTGCCCGAGCTCGAGCAAATTAGCGGCGTGGCGTCGGTGGAGCTCATCGGTGCTCCGGAGCAGAACATCACCATCACCCTCGACCAAGAGCGCGTGGCCGAACTCGAGATCGGCGCGGACGCAATCCAAGAGGCGCTCGAGGACAACGGCCTGTCCGTCCCCGTCGGCACCCTCGTGGAGGAGGGCGAGGCGAAGGACGTGACGGTCGGCGTCCCGATCGACTCCATCGAAGCCCTGCGCGAGATCCCGGTGGTCGCCGGCGAACCCGAACCGGGTATGCCCGCCACCGTCTACCCGCTCTCCGAGATCGCCGAGGTCGAGTTCACCGACGGCAACACGGACATGATCGGCCGCCTCAACGGCGAAGAGGCCATAGCCATCATCATCTTCCCCACGGCAAACGCGAACATCGTGGACACCTCCGCCGAGGTCGACGCCACGCTCGATGAGCTCGCACCCTCGGTGGGAGGCAATACCCAATTCACGATGCTTTTCGACCAGGCGCCCTACATCACGGGCTCGATCGAATCGCTCGCGCAAGAGGGCCTGCTCGGTCTCGTCTTCGCGATCATCGTGATCCTCGTCTTCCTGCTCTCGGTGCGCTCCACGATCGTCACGGCGATCTCCATCCCGCTCTCGCTGCTCGTGGGCTTCATCGGCATGTACGTGGGCGGCTATTCGCTCAACATGCTCACGCTCGCCGCGCTCACGCTGTCAATTGGCCGCGTGGTCGACGACTCGATCGTCGTTATCGAGAACATCAAGCGGCACTTGGATTACGGCGGAGATAAGCGCGACGCCGTTTTGGACGGCACGCGTGAAGTGGCGTCGGCTATCACCGCCTCGACTATCGTTTCGTTCATCGTATTCGTGCCGGTTGGCCTCGTGCCTGGCCTTGTTGGCGAGCTCTTCCGCCCGTTCGCGTTCACCGTGGTCATCGCGCTGGCGGCGTCGCTCATAGTGGCGCTCACGATCGTCCCCGTGCTGGCCTACTGGTTCCTCAAGCCCGCCAAGGGCGCGCTCATTGCCCAGCGCAAGGGCGAGGTCGAGGAATACCGCGTGGAAGCCGAAGAGAAGGAATCGCGCTACTGGCTGCGCCGCGGCTACGCGCCGATCCTGAACGGCACGCAAAAGCACCCGGTCATCACGTTCGTCGTGGCGATCGCGATCCTGGCGGCGTCGTTCGCGATCTACCCGCTGCTCAAGATCAACCTGCTCGGCAGCGCGAATCAGGGCTCCGTGTTCGTCTCCCAGGAGCTCGCCCCGGGCACGTCGACCGAAGGGAAGGTCGCGGCTGCCGAAGAGGTCGAGGTGGCGCTCGCGGGGGTCGACGGCGCCGAGTCGGTGGCCGTCATCATCGGCGCGTCGCCCATGGGCGGCGAAGCGATTTCCTACATCGTGGCCGTCGACGACGAGGCCGACATCGAGGCCCTGACCGACGATCTCGTGGCCGCTGGTGATGCGGTTGCGGGCGAAGGTTCCATGTCGACGTCGGCCGATGGGCTTCTCGGTTCGGGCACGATCGACGTCAACATCACGGCTCCCGATCCGGACTCGCTCCAGGCGGCTACGGACGCCGTGCGCACCGCCGTCGAGGGACTCTCAGAGGTTGTGGGCGTCGAGGACAACCTTGCGGCCGAGGCCCCGGCGGTTCAGGTGACTGTGGACCGCGACGCCGCAGCCGGCGCCGGCCTGACGGAGAATGACATCGTCGGCATGCTCGCCGGGCAGATGGTCGAGCCGGAGATCGGCCAGATCACGATCGAAAACATCGATACCTCCATCTACATGTCGATCTCCGACCCTGTCACCACGGTCGAGGAGCTGCGCTCGATGCAGGTGCTCGGCCAGCCGATCGAAACGTTCGCGACGATCGAGGAGGTTGGCTCAATCCCCACGATCGTCACCGTCAACGGGCAGACCACGGCCACCGTCTCGGCGACGCCCGTGGCCACCGACAATCTTGGCGAAGCGTCGACGGCGGTCGAATCCGCGCTGAGCGACGTGGAGCTTCCGGACGGCGCGGTTGCCGAGATGGGCGGCTCGGCCGAACAGCTCGCAACCTCCTTCAATCAGTTGATCGTCGCCCTTGCCGCGGCGATCCTGCTGATCTACGTGGTCCTCGTGTGGATCTTCAAGTCGCTCATTCAGCCTGCGCTGCTGCTGATTGCGATCCCGTTCGCGGCGATCGGCTCGTTCGGCGCGCTGCTGCTGACGGACACCCCGCTCGACCTCTCGGCGATGATCGGTCTGCTGATGCTCACCGGCATCGTCGTGACGAACGCCGTGGTGCTCGTGGACCTCATGAACCAGTACCGCGAGCGCGGATTCGGCCTCGAGAAGTCCATTCACGACGGCGCGATGCGCCGAGTTCGCCCCGTCGTCATGACCTCGCTCGCAACGATCGCGGCGATGATCCCGATGGCGCTTGGATTCTCCTCCTCCACGGGCTTCATCTCCACGCCGCTTGCGATCACCGTGATCGGCGGCCTGATCACGTCCACCCTCCTCACGCTCATCCTCCTGCCGGTTCTGTACCGCCTCATCGAAGGCGCAAAGGAACGGCGCATCGAGCGCAAGCGCGAGAAGCTGGACGCCGAACTCGACGCCGAGATGAACGCCGAGCCCAAGGCGGACGTCGAGCCCGAGGCGAAACGAGCCGCCGATACCGACACCGAACCCAAGGCAGAGGTAGCCAAGGGCGAGGCCACGAACGATACTGAACAGGTAGAATGAGGCCTGCGGCAGGGGCCGCCCCATCAAAGCGAGTAAAGGAATCACAAGGTATGAACCCTAAGATTTCGGCGCCGTCCGTGCGTGAGCACCACGACATGATGTTTGAAAAGCTCGTGGACTCCGCTGAGGAGATCCTGCGCAGCGAGGGCCCCGCAGCGCTGACCGCGGGGGTGGTTGCGAAGTCGGCGGGCATCGCTCGCAACTCTATTTACCGCTACATCGAATCGATCGACGATCTGCGCGCGCTCGTGCTCGAGCGCTACATCCCCGAGTGGGGCGAGCGGCTCACGCGCGCGGTCGAGGAGCATGACGAACCCTACGACCGCCTCCAAAATCTCATCGCCCTGAGCCTCGACATCGGCGCGGAGGCCGGCCACCAGTGGCTCGTCGACGTGCTGACGGCCGGCGTCGGCAGGGGAAAGCGGCCGCAGGAAATGCCCTCGGGCCCCGACATCCAAAGCCGCTCGGGCGCCGTCATGAACTTTCATCAGGAGTTGGCGCGGCACATCTCCGAGCTGTGGCAGGAACTGACTCCCGAGAACGCAACGGTCAACTCGCGCATGACGCGATCGCTTCTCGACGCCGGCCTCAAGCTCCTCGACCAGGGCCACGACCTTGAGAAGGTGAAGGCCACGTCGATGCGCGTGCTCGACGCCCTGCGCACCAGTGACTGACCGCCTCATCCTCCGCCCACCCGACCTCCCCGTCGCGGCGGGATTGGCTGACATCGCGGCGCAGCCCGGCAACGTGGTGATCACCGCCCCGCCCGGTTCGGGAAAGACGACGCTCGTCCCGCCCCTGTTCGCCAAACTTTTACCCGACGACGTCGGTGCGCGAGCCGCCGGGAACCTCAAGGTTGTGGTGGTCCAGCCGCGTCGCGTAGCCGCGCGGGCGGCAGCTCGCAGGATTGCGTCCCTGATCGGGGAGCCCACGGGCCGGCAGGTGGGGTTTCGCGTACGCGGGCAGAGCGAACCCGGGTCCCGCATCGAGATGGTGACGCCCGGCGTCCTGCTGCGAATGCTGCAATCCGAGCCCGATCTGCCGGGCGTGGGCGCGATCATTATCGATGAAATTCACGAGCGCGATCTGGATACGGACCTCGTGACGGCATTTGCTCTGGACGTGCAAGAGACGCTGCGCCCCGACCTGCGACTCGTGGCGATGTCGGCGACCCTCGCGGCGGACAGGATCGGTGAGCTGATCGGCGGGGCCGTCGTGGACGTGCCGGGGGCGATCCACCCCGTTGAGACCATCGACCGAATCGGCCCGCAGGCCCTCGGCGATGTCGGGCACGGCATCACCGTGAGCCGAGACTTCCTGGCGCACGTGGCCCGGGTGGTCATCGAAGCGACGCACGTGGCTCGCGACGCCGCGCAGGGAACTGGCGGCTCCGTGCTGGTGTTCATGCCGGGCGTGGGAGAAATCGAGAAACTGCGCGGTTTGCTGGCCGGGGCGCCGCTGCCCGTCTACCCGCTGCACGGCTCGCTGAGTTCTCGCGATCAGGACCGCGTGCTGGGTAGTGATGAGGATAGGATCATCGTGGCGACGTCGGTGGCTGAATCGTCGCTGACCGTGCCGGGCGTGCGAACCGTGGTGGATTCCGGGCTCGCGCGCGAGCCGCGGTTCGATTCGCGCACGGGCATCGGCGGGCTCGTCACCGTTCACGCATCGCGCGCCCAGATGACCCAGCGCGCTGGCCGTGCCGGCCGCGAGGGCCCCGGCCGCGCGTTTCGCTGCCTCTCATATGCCCGCGCGATCGAGTTCTCCGAGCCGGAGATCCTCACGGCAGACATCACGGACGCGGCGCTCCAGTCCGCGGCGTGGGGCAACCCCCGGATGGCGGGCCTGCGCCTCCTTGACCATCCGGAGCCACACGCGATGGACGCCGCACAGACCACCCTCCACGCGCTCGGCGCGATCGACGCCGAGGGTTCGATCACGGACCCGGGCCGGATTTTCGCCAATGTTCCGGCCTCGCCGCAGCTTGCGCGCGGGTTGATCGCGGGCTCGCGTGAGGTCGGCATCGCAACCGCTGCCGCGATTACGGCGCTCTTAGCCTTGGACACCCGGGCACCCGGCGCGGATGTCGCGGCCGCGCTGCGGGCTGCGCGCTCGAACCGTGAGTGGTCACGCGAGAAGGCGCGCCTGGAGCGGATTGCTCGCTCGGTTGTCGGCGACGTGGGCGGGCGGGCCTCCACCTCCGACGACGCCCTGGCCGCCGTCGTCGCGCTCGCATACCCCACGTGGATCGCGCGCAAACGAGGCAGGGGCTACCTCCTCGCGAACGGCGCGGGAGCGGTGTTGCCCGAGGGCAGCCCACTCGCTGGATCGCCGTGGCTGGCAATCGCGGACCTTGGCCAGGGGCAAGGCCGTGCCGACGCCGTCATCCGCGCGGCGGTCCCGATCGACCAGGAGCACGCGCTCGAGGCGGGCGCTGACATGCTCGGTGAACGGCTCCAGACCACAGTGGCCGGAGTGAACGTGACCGGAAAGATGGTGCGCTGCCTCGGCGCAATCGAGCTGTCGAGCGAGCCCGTGAAACTCACGCGAAGCCAGGTGGCGCAGGCGCGAGCGGAGGACATCGCGCGCCGAGGCATCGGCACGCTCCACTGGCCGGAAACCGCGCGGCTGCTTCGCGAGCGCATGGCGTTCATCCGCGCCGCCGTCGGCGATCCGTGGCCCGACGTATCGGATGAGGGGCTCGCCGAGCGAACCCACGAATGGCTCGCGCCCTTCCTCGGGGCGAAGCGACCGGATCTGCTCGCCGGTCTGCGAACGCTGCTGCCGTGGCCCGAGGCTGCGGCCATAGACGAGCTCGCCCCGGAGCGGATCGAGACGCCGGTGGGGACGGCCAAGGTCGACTATTCGAGCGGGAAGCCGACGGTGCGCCTGCGTGTGCAGGAAGCCTTCGGATGGACGGCGACCCCGCGCCTAGCCGGCGTGCCCGTCACCCTCCAACTGCTCTCGCCCGCCCAGCGCCCGCTCGCAATCACCGAGGACCTCGAGTCGTTCTGGGCCGGGCCCTACAAGGACGTGCGGGCCGAGATGCGCGGGCGCTACCCGCGCCACCCCTGGCCCGAGGACCCGCTGACCGCCGCGCCCACCCGCCGCGCCAAGCAGCGCAAGAAGTAGGCTGTGCTCATGCTTGCGCAACGTGATCTTCACACCGGCAACGAGCCACTGCTTGGATGCCTTTACTACGACGCCGGTCTGTGCCGTTCCTGCGTACTCATTAAGACACCCCAGGACGTCCAGCTCGCAGGCAAGCAGGCGCGCGCGAAGGAATTGATCGACGCCGAACAGTGGCGCGAGCCGAGCGCCTCGGGGCGCGAGGTGTTCCGCAACAAGGTCAAGCTCGCGGTCACCGGGACGGTCAGCTCACCAAACCTCGGAATCATCCGCGCCGACGGCGAGGGTCAAGACCTGCGCGAATGCCCGCTTCCGACGCCGGGCATTCAGGAGGCAACCGCCCGGCTGGCGCAATTCGTCAGCGAGTGCGGGTTCGTGCCCTACGACCCGCGCACGGATCACGGCGTGTTGAAGTTCGTGATCGTCACGGAGTCGCCGGCCGGCGAACTCATGGTGCGGTTCGTGGCCAAGCGGCGTGGCGTGCAGGGCATGCTGTTCAAGAAGCTCGAGAGGCTGCGCGAGCTCGTGCCGGCCGCGCGGGTGGTCTCGCTCAACGTTCAGCCTGAGCGCATGGCCATCATCGAAGGCGAGGAGGAAATCCTCATCTCCGACGCCGATGTATTACCGATGAACCTCCACGTCGCGGGTCGCGAGCTCGTGCTCAACCTTCGCCCGCAGTCCTTCTTCCAGACCAACACCGAGGCGGCGCAGGTACTGTATTCGCGGGCCGTCGAGTGGCTTGGCGACGCCGGCACCGCCTGGGATCTGTACAGCGGGGTCGGCGGGTTTGCGCTGGCGCTCGCCAGCTGCGGCGTGCACGTCGTCGGCGTGGAAACTCAGGAGCAGGCGGTCGCGGCGGCTCGAAAGAGTGCCGAGGAGATGCTCAACGCCGAGAAGATGGGCAACGCCGAGGACCTGGGCCACGCCGGGGAAACGCGCGCAGCCGGGGACACGAGCGGGCGCGCCGAGTTCGTGGCGGCGGATGCCACCCGGTGGGCGCGCGAGCAAGGCGTGGTGCCGGATGCGATCGTGGTGAACCCGCCGAGGCGAGGAATCGGGCCTGAGTTGGCTGAGTGGATCGAGGGCTCGGGTGTGCGGCGGGTGCTGTACTCCTCGTGCAACGCGGACACCCTTGCCCAGGATCTTGCCGTGATGCGCTCCTACCGCGTGAAGGTCGCACAGGTGGTGGACATGTTCCCGCACACGAGGCACTTTGAAGTGGTCGCGCTGCTCGAGCTGGCATCCTGAACTCGAGCACCCGCGGGACTAAACAGCCTCTGACCTGCACGTTAAAGGTAAATAAACTCTCATAAAGATGAGTAATTACTCATCTTAAACCGCCGTTCGGTCTCCTTTTCAGCGCCGAGACTCAAGGCGTGGCCACCCTTGACCACGCATCACATGCTGAAAGGACAGACATGAACGTTCTTCACACGGTTCATTGGTTACTCGCCGCACTCCTCGCACTGGTCGCAATCTTGAGCGTTTCCGGTGAAGAGCCGCTTCGGCGCCGCGTTTTAAACTACCGCCCCACCCAGATCTTCGCCGTCGTCTCGGCAATCCTCCTCGCGCCCGCAAATGCGTGGGCCACAGTTCGAGAGGTGCCGGACGTCGGGCATCGGCTCATCGTCGTCGCGAGCATCGTTGGGCTCGTCGGCACGTTCGCGATGTACAACATGTACAAGATCCGGGCGACGTCGGCGGCTAAGCCCCGACGTATCCTCGCCATCGGCGCGCACCCAGACGACCTCGAGCTGGCCGTGGGCGGCACGCTCGCCCGACTCGCGGATTCCGGCCACGAAGTCCACACGATGATCATGACGGCGGGGGCGGTCGGCGGCGATCCGGACGTTCGCGCCCAGGAGGCCATCAACGGCTCGAAGTTCCTCGGCGTCGCCCGCTGCGACGTCTACAACTTCACCGACACCGATCTGCACTCGGACATGAACGAGATGATTGACGCGATCGAGAAGAAAATTAACCGCTACAACCCGGACATCATTTTCACCCACTCCTCCCACGACCAGCATCAGGATCACTCGGCCGTCCACCTCGCCACCCTGCGCGCCGGCCGGCGTCACCGCGCGATCCTGTGTTTCGAATCGCCGTCGGCGACCTCGGACTTCACGCCCAAAGTGTTCGTCAATATCGACGACTACGTTGGGGTCAAGAGCTCCGCGGTGGCTATCCACGAGAACCAGTCCGGCAAGCCCTACATGACCGAGGAGCGCGTGTCCGGGATAGCGCACTTCCGGGGAGACCAGGCGAAGATGGCTCGGGCCGAAGGCTTCGAAGCCGTCCGCTTCGACGTGTTTGGAGGTGCACTGTCATGAAGATTCTCGTGACCGGTGCCGCTGGCCCCGCCGGCAAAGCGTTGGCACCCCAGCTCGCCTCGCGCGGCGTTGAGGTCGTGCGCGCGGACATGGCCGGCGGCGAGGGCATCACCCGCGTCCCAGCCGCACGCGATCCCTTGTTCATGCGCTCGATCTGGGAGCTCGTGGGCGCGGAAGACATCGACGCCGTCATCCCGACAGTCCAAGAAGAACTGCCAGTCTTCGCGCAGGCCACGCTACACGCGCCCGTGCTCTTGTCCCCACCCGAGGCGATTCACGCGGCAGACGACAAGTGGCTGACCTACCGCGTCCTCAATCGCGCGGGCGTCAACGTGCCTCGATCAACGACCCCGGACTCCATCAACGCGGCGAACCTGCTGGGGATGGGTGCGCCCGTCATATCGAAACCGCGGATCTCCAGGGGCGGGCGGGGCGTGCACGTCCATGAAAGCCCGCGCGCCTACGAGCTTGCGACTCTGCCCGAAGATTCGATCATCCAAGAGTTCGCTCCCGGAGTCGAATACGCGCCCAACGTGTTCATTTCTCGCCAGCGCACCGAGTGCGTGGTGCTGAAGAAAACCGAGCTCGCCCACGGCCTGCACGGAAACGCCGTCTCGACCACCGTCGTCGACGAACCCGAAATCGCGCAGCTGGCAATCGACGCGGCTCGCGCCATCGGAATTGCCGGCCCGGCCGACGTCGATATTCGCCTGCGCGCCGACGGCACGCCGCTCGTCCTCGAGGTTAACGCGCGCTTTGGAGCAAACTCGGCCAACGCCCCCGTGATCGTGGACGCCGTGCTCGAGGCGTGTGAACGCGACATGACGTTGTTCCGGCCGGGGAGCGGAGCGCGCGCAGAACGCGAGGATAGCCTCGGGGCGGTGGTCGCGTGACCTGGCTGACCGCGCTCGTCGCGATCCCGTTGGCGGTGTCCGGCATCTTTGGGATCATGATCTCCCTGGGTGCGATCCTCGCCGAACTTCGCCCTCGCACCACGCCCGCCACGATCAACCCCGTGCCGTCGGTTAGCGTGATCGTGCCCGCCTATAACGAGGGCGTTGTGCTGGCCGACTGCCTCGACTCGATCCTCAACTCCGGCTATCCGAACCTCGAACTCATCGTCGTTAATGACGGATCGACGGACGACACGGCCGCCGTCATGGAGGAATTTGCCGACCGCGCGATCACGATCACCAAAGACAACGGCGGCAAGGGCTCGGCCCTCAACGCGGGCATCGAGCGTGCGAGCGGGGAGATTTACCTGTTCGTCGACGCCGATGGGATCTTTACGCCCGATACCATTCCGAACATGCTGGCCGGCTTCCGAAACAAGAATGTGGGAGCCGTGTGCGGCAACGATCAGCCCGTCAATACGCACAACATTCTCACCCGCATCCTTACTCTGATGACGCACACCGGTACGGGACTGGCGCGCCGGGGGCTCGCGCTGCTTGGAATGCTGCCCATCGTGGCGGGTAACTCCGGTGCCTTTCGCGCGTCGGCCATCCGGGTGGTCGGAGGGTTTCGCGAGGATACGCTGGGTGAAGACCTTGAGCTGACGTGGCGCATTCAAGAAGCGGGTTACGAGGTGGAATTCGCGGCGGATGCGATCATCTTCGCGGAGGTCCCCGAGAACCTGACCGCCCTGTGGAAACAGCGCGTTCGATGGACTCGCGGCCTCCTTCAGACGGCCCGCCTCCACCGGCGCGAATTCCGCACGCCGGCAAAGTCCATGTTCCACGTGTTCTTGCCGGTCAATTTCTTCGCACAGGTTATCCAACCGCTGATCCAACTGGCCTCAATGGCCGGGCTGCTGGGAGTTATCGTTCTTGGCCTCACGCGTGCAAGTGACTGGACGGCGGGGCTGCCGAGTATGTGGATCGTCTTCGGGCTCGGAATGTCCAGCGTCAACATCGTCCTAGCGCTCATCCTCGATCGGGCCTGGCGCAACGCCCGCCACCTCGTGGTGCTCCCATTCCTGCTGCCGTTTTCCCTGTTCCTCTCCTGCGTGGCCGCGCGCGCCGTCTGGAAAGAGGCGTCGGGCGCCGAACAGACCTGGAACAAACTGGAACGCACAGGCCTCAAGACGCAGACGGGCGCTCAGTAGCACCGCGCTTTCGCGTATTTCGGATGGTGAAAGACCGCGACCATCATCTGAGGGCATGAAAAGATAGATCCTCGACCCGCACGATCGCGCACGCGATGCGGGGAGCTAAACGAGGAGATCGAATGATTCGCGTAGCAATCAATGGGTACGGCAACCTTGGCCGGGGCGTCGAGCTGGCGCTCAGCCACGCGCAGGACATGGAGTGCGTGGTGGTCTTCACCCGCCGCGATCCGAGCGCGCTGACCACACTTGGCGCCCCCGCAGCGCACGTTAACGAGATGCCGGACTACGTGGGCAAGGTCGACGTCGTGCTCAACTGCGGCGGATCCGCAACGGATCTTGGCACGCAGGGGCCGGAGGTTGCCAAGCTGTTCAACACCGTCGATTCCTTCGACAACCACAAGAAGATTCCCGAGCATTTCGACGCCGTGGGCGCGGCCGCCCGCGAAGCTGGCACGCTCGCGCTGATTTCTGCGGGCTGGGATCCCGGACTGTTTTCTATCCTGCGCGTGCTCGGCGAGGCCGTTTTGCCCACCGGCTCGACCACCACGTTCTGGGGCCCGGGCGTCTCGCAGGGCCACTCGGATGCGATCCGCCGCATCGAGGGCGTGGCGGACGCGAAGCAGTACACCGTGCCCGTGGAGGAGACGGTCCAGGCGGTCAAGGATGGGCGCGACGTGGAGCTCACGCCGCGAACGATGCACAAGCGGGAGTGCTACGTCGTCGCCGAGGAGGGCGCCGATCTCGCACGCATCGAACGGGACATCGTTCAGATGCCGAACTACTTCGCGGACTACGACACCACGGTCAGCTTCATCTCCGCCGAGGAGCTCGCGCGCGACCACGCCGGTATTCCGCACGGCGGCCAGGTCATCAGGGCGGGTAAGACTGACGACGACGTCGACGCGGCGATCACCTATCAGCTACAGCTGGGATCCAACCCGGAGTTCACGGGCTCGGTGCTCGTGGCGGCAGGGCGCGCGGTTGCGCGCATGGCCGAGCGCGGCCAGACGGGGGCGGTGACGCTCTTTGACGTCACGCTCACCGATCTCTCGCCCGCATCGGCCTCCGATCTGCGGAAGAACTACCTCTAACTACCCACACGACACGACGGAGGCCCGCACTGGCGTGCGGGCCTCCGGTGATGATGACTCAGGAGCTTGCGGACGGAGCCGAGTACGAGTCAGCCGAATCCACGTGGTAGACCTTCGGCTTGGGCGCTGGGGCTGGAGCCGGCGCGGCCTTCTGGGGCGCGGGCGCCGGAGCAGCATCCTGCGGAGCCGGAGCCGGAGCTGGCGCAGATGCGGGCGCAGGCGCGGGTGCCGGTGTGGGCGTCGGTTCAATGGTCGAAGCCGTCGGCTCGGAGGGAGCGTCGGTGGGGTCCTGCGTCGGCTCAGGGGTGGCTGAGGCCGCGGGGGCAGGAATCCGCACCGTGGTTCCGCGATCGCGCGCGCCGTTATCATCGGCGATGGCAAGGCTCGCCCCAGCGGTAATGAGCGCCGCTGCCGCGAGTGAGCCGGTGATCGTCCAGAGCTTCTTGTTCGTCGCCATGTTTCCTCCTGCTGGTCATCTTAGCTGGTGTGCCCGCGTCGACGGGCGTTCATATAAGTCAGGTGCGGGCCCGGCCACACGCAAAGCCGGGCCCGCTAGTTCAGGGGCAGATCAGGAATCTGCGGAGGGTGCCGAGTAGGACTGAGCCGACACCGGGGACGGAGCCGACACCGGGGAGGGTGCCGAGTAGGACGGAGCCGAGTAGACCTTCGGAGCCGGAGCCGGGGCAACCTTCTGATGTGCCGGGGCCGGTGCGGCCTTCTTCGGCGCGGGTGCGGGAGCCGGAGCCGGGGCAGGTGCCGGTGCGGGAGCCTTCGCGCGGGCCGGGGACGGAGCCGACGGAGCCGACTGGGTGGAGATCACGGACGGAGCGGAGGGAACCTTCGTCGTCGCGGTATCAGATGCCGATGGGGTGGACAGAGCGGACTGTGCCTTCTTCGTCGGGGTGACCTGCTCGGCAGGAACGGTGACGGTGTTGGCGCGATCGCGGCCGGTGTTCGAATCGTCGTTCGCCATGGCGAGGCCGGCGCCGGAGGTGATGAGGACTGCGGCTGCGAGAGAGCCGGAGATGGTCCAGAGCTTCTTCTTGTTGTTCATGATTGTGCCTTTCTGTCTCGCGAACCGTGTCGTTATCGGATCGCCGTTGACTTAAGTATGAAAGGCGAGTGTGAAAGGACAAGGGGCACTCACATGAGGAAGTTTTAATATTCGTTAGAAATATGACTCCGCGTGAGCCACGGCCGCGCCCACGCGCGGATACATGTCGCCTGCCCCGGCGTCGGGAAGATTATCGACGGGGAACCAGCGCACGTCCACGGATTCCTCCGACACAACGACGCCGGCCTCCCGGTCAGCCAGCGCCACAAAGCCCACGTCCCAGTGCTCGCGGCACACCGCCCCGAACCCGCCGCCAAGCTCGTGGATGTCGATGTCTGAGGGATCGGGGGAGAAGTCGGCGAACGCCGCAAGCCCAGATTCTTCGATGCCCTCCCGCCACGCGGCAGCCGCCAGCGACGCGTCTTCGCGTTCGAGGTGCCCGCCGAACTGCAGCCACATGTGCGCCTTCTTGTGGAAGGCCAGCAGGATCTCGGTCAGATCCGTCGAGAGGACGAAGATCGAGCTCGTCAGATGCTGCGGATGCCCGCCTTTAAAGAGCGCGGCCTCGCCATACTCGCGCACAAGATCCCGGTAGGTATCAAGAGAATAGGCGGCGCCGGCGTCGGCGGGCTGTACGCTCCATGCCTGCGAATCAGCGAGGACGGACGCGGGGCTCAAGCACATGCCCACACCCTACAAAAAATCGGCCCAGCGGGACACTTAAGTCGACCACTGAGCCGAAGCGCGCCCGGAGGGACTCGAACCCCCAGCCTTCTGATCCGTAGTCAGACGCTCTATCCGTTGAGCTACGGGCGCTTCGTTCGTAAGAACGTCGTTTAGTCTACGCGGTCAGGGCAGGCAAATGCCAATCACTCGATAGTGTTCTTGCTTACGGCAGGCTTGCGCGGTCCGTTTCGCGCACGAGGACCCGGGCGCTCGAAGATGGGGTGTATCCGCTGGCGAGATGAATAAGATGGGAGCATGAGTAGCGCTGAAAACCTGTGGACCGCCTGGCACGCCGAGCACGAGAAGGCCTTCGCCGCCGACCTCGGCTGGTTAACCCTTACCTCGTACGAGTGGCTCAATTCCGAGCCGGATGCGCTCGAGGAGTTCCCGGGTGTCTGGCACGTATCCGACGACGCCGTCACCGCGACTTTCGCAGAGACTGACGGTGTGGAGCGAGGCGGCGAGCCCGTGGTTGGTGACGTGGTCATCGACCTGCCTGACGAGGGGTCTGACATGACGCTCAGCCAAGGCACGCGCCACGCGGAGGTGATCCGGCGAGGCGGTGACTACGCTGTGCGCGTGCGTGATTCGCAGGCGCAGACGTTTCGGGATTTCGAGGGCATCCCGACCTTCGATTACGACCCGGACTTTACGACGTCGGGCGTGGTCGTGGTCCAAGAACCTCAGCGCATGAGCCGGGGGACTGCCCGGCAGGATCTGCAGGACGAGGCGATCGTCGTCGCCGAACTTCACCTCGAATTGCCGGAGGCGAAGAGCTCGGATACCGACTCTGCGATTTTGGCGCTCGAAGGGGATCTGACCGGCGAGCTGCTGCTCGTGTTCCACGACGACACGAATGGGCGCGAGACGGCGGACTGGCGCTATGTGCCCATTCGCTCCCCGTGGTACGGAGAGGATGCCCCGGCGCCGGGCGAGGCGCGCGAGGTGGAGATCGACTTCAACTACTCGCTAAACTTTCCCTCGGCCTACACGCCGTACGGCACGTGCCCACGCCCGCTCGCGGACAACCGGATCCCGCTGGCCATTGAAGCCGGCGAGCGGCGGCCCTAATCGCGAGGCTGCCCTGATCGAGAGGCTAGCCGAGATGTGAACGGCCCCGGCTGCTATTGCAACCGGGGCCGTTGAGCTAGTTATTCGCTAGATCGTGATGCCGAGGATCATCGGTCCGAAGACGAGGGTCCAGATGGTAATCATGACGATGCCGATGATGTTCAGCCAGACACCGGCCTTGACCATCTGGGCGATCGTTATGTAGCCGGAGCCGTACGCGATGGCGTTCGGTGGTGTTGCAACGGGGAGCATGAATGCACACGTTGCCGCGAGCGCCACCGGGATGACGAGCAGCTGGACGTCCACGCCCATACCGAGCGCAACCGCGCCGATGATGGGGAGGAACGCCGCGGCCGTCGCGGTGTTCGACGTCATCTCCGTCAGGAAGATCACGATCGCCGCCACGCCGGCGATAATGAGGATGGTTGGCAGGCCTTCGAGAGCTGCCGCGCGCTCGCCAATCCAATCGGACAGGCCGGTCTTGCCGAAGCCAGCCGACAGTGCGAGACCGCCACCGAACAGGAGAAGCACGTCCCACGGAATGTGCTTGGCCGTATCCCAGTCGAGGATGGCAACGCCCTCCGAGGGCTTGGCCGGGGCAATAAACAGAACCATGGCGAGGATCATGGCGATGGTGGTATCGCCAACAGGGCCGTCCGTCCACAGGGTCGGGATGAGAATCCAGGACAGCGCCGCCGCAATGAAGATTCCGGCAACAGTCTTTTCCTGAGCCGACATCGGGCCCATCTTCTGAAGCTCGCCGTGAATCAGCTCGCGCCCGCCCGGGATCTCGTCAATTTCGGGCTTGTAAATGCGAACCAGGACCTGCCATGCGATAAGCAGGAAGAGCCATGCGAGCGGGGCTGCGAAGACCATCCACAGGCCGAAGTTCAGCGTGATGTCGTGGTTGTCCTGCAGGTATCCGCGAAGCAGAGCGTTCGGCGGCGTGCCGATGAGGGTAGACAGCGAGGCGATCGACGCCGCGTAGGCGATGCCGAGCATGAGCGCGGTGCCGAAGTTCGACAGCTTCTTCTCGCCCGTCTCGTCCTCGACGTGGCCGATGGTCGCGAGGACCGAGATGCCGATCGGGAGCATCATGACGGCCGTAGCGGTGTTGGACACCCACATGGACAGGAATCCGGTTGCCACCATGAAGCCGAGGACGAGCCTCTTTGGCTTCGTGCCAACCGCTAGAACGATCGTGAGCGCGAGTCTGCGGTGGAAGTTCCACCGTTGCATGGCCAGCGCGAGGAAGAATCCGCCCATGAACAGGAAGATCGTGGACGACGCGTAGGAGCTTCCCACGTCGGAGTAGCCCATGATGCCAAGGAGCGGGAACAGCGTGACGGGCACGAGTGCGGTGGCTGCGAGCGGAATGGCTTCCGTCATCCACCACACGCCCATGAGGATGGCGATGGCTGCGGTCAGCGCAATCTTGTCGCCATCAGGTTCGATTTCCTTGGCGGTCAGCTGCGCCGTGAGGTCAGCCGACAGTTCCTTGGGGAAAATGAAGTAAACGATGAGAGCGAGGACAACGCCGAGCGCTAGGCCGCCAAAGTGGCGAAGCCAAGGCCGGCGTGTCGGCATGATGGTCTCGTCGGAGTCATCAAGCTGACCCTCTGAGACGGCTGAATCCCGATGGAGTTCTGGAGTACTCATGTGGATTCCTCTTTTCTGTGTGTGCGAAAAATTAGAGGACTGATATTAAATGTTGGCCCGGGCGTCATTGCCGCTGGGCACACGGGTGGCATGCGCCACATGCTTGCTGAAAACTATACGATCGAAAACGCGGCGGGAAAGCTTTGATGTCAAGATGTTATAGAATTGTTATCGAACGTCTCGCCTAGCGGGCTTTTTCGACGCAAACCGGGAATTATTTCATCGCGAAAGTAGCGTTAAATCGCGGTTGTCTGACAATTTTCACAACGACGACGGTCGCGTCCGCCGAGCCTTATGCACGCAGTTCCCACCACCCGCCACTTCACAGATGAGGGGCGGTAGAATCGATTTCGAGGGTAAATGTCCGAATCGAGGAGGGGCAGTGACCGACCGTGCCGATCTCTCTTCGCCTGCGAGCGTCACGCGTGTGGACGCGGGCCGCACGCCGTCGTCGTTGCAACCGCAGGACCTGATTGACCGCTATCCCGCAGACCTGCAGCCGGACGCACGCGCCCTGTTCGATCTTCTGTGTGAGGTGACGGCGTGCGAGGCTGTGATGTGGGGTCCGTCCGTGGTCGGGTTTGGGCAAAAGAAGCCGGCGGTGCACCCCGAATCTCCCGACGACGGCTTCGAAATCGGATTTAGCCGCCGCGATCGCCGCTTGGTGATCGTGCTGCGACGGTACTCCGACTACTACGCCGACATCCTCGACCGGCTCGGCGGGGTCCCGACCGGCAAGAATGCTATTTTGCTTCCCTCGTTTAGTCAGATTGACATGGACGTCTTGCGCGAACTTCTCGAATGCGCGTGGGCTGATCGGACGCGGGCTGGGCAGTAGGCCCCGTCTCTGAATGTGGGAAATCGCGGTTTTCTGCGTGGAACTGCGGTGTCCGAATTCGACTACTGACCATGAACGCAAAGATTCTCGCCGCCGGCGCTGCACTTGTCCTGTCCCTCGCCGCCTGTTCAGACGAGCCGGAAACTCCGCCGACCACCACCGAGCCGACCACCGAGCAACCCACCACGGAGGAGCCCACGACCGAGGATCCGACGACGGAGGAGCCGACCACCAAGGAACCCGCCGCGGCCGATGGCGAGTTGTCTGAGGGGCTCGCCGAGTACCTCCGGATTGAGGCGCACGCGATGGACACCCTGAAGGAAAACCCGGAGTCGGGTTCCCTGTTCAATGAGCTCTTCAGTGATTTTTGGTCAACGGGCGAGCAGACCGATGAGGTCTCCCGCGTCGTTACCGAGTACGTCGTGAAAGACGCGGCGAGGTCTGCGTCATCGAATCTCAGCCGATTGAGTCGACCATCACCGTCTGCCCGTAGGGAGTAAGCTACCTGCCATCAGGTGGCGTATTTGGAATCTGAGCCAGCTAGCATGGTCGCATGAGTCCTCGGAAGATAATTCTCGATTGCGATCCTGGCCACGACGACGCGGTGGCGATGCTGCTGGCGCAGGGGAGTCCGGCGATTGACCTGCTTGCCGTGACGACGGTGGGCGGTAATCAGACGATGGAGAAGGTCACCTATAACGCCGCCCGCTTGGCGAGCCTCTATGGCATCACCGCGCCGGTCGCGGCCGGCTGCCCGCGCCCGCTCGTCCGTGTGCGGGAGGGAGCTCCCGAGATTCACGGCGAGAGCGGGATCGACGGCGTCGAACTTCCTGAACCGGTGGAGCTGGATCGCCGCCACGCAGTGGATCTCATCATCGACCTCATCATGGAGCACGAACCGGGCACGGTCACGCTCGTCCCGACCGGCCCGCTCACGAACATCGCGCTCGCCGCGCGCAAGGAACCGCGCATCGTCGAGCGCGTTGCCGAGGTGGTGTTGATGGGTGGTTCCATGGGGGAGGGCAACTGGACGGCCGCTGCCGAGTTCAATATCTGGATCGATCCCGAGGCGGCGCACATCGTCTTCAGCGAGGCCTGGCCAGTGGTGATGGTCGGGCTGGATCTCACCCATCAGGCGCTCTACACGAAAGACGTGGCTGCGCGGCTCGAGAATCTTCACGCGCCCCTTGGCGGCTTCATGAAAGACCTCTTCGCGTTCTTCACCAAGACCCACCTCGACCACTTCGGCATGGCCGAACCTCCGATTCACGATCCGTGCGCGGTCGCCTACTGCATCGACCCCACGATTGTTCAAACGATCCGCGTGCCGATTGACATCGAGCTCGGCGGCGATCTGTCAGTCGGCCGCACCATCGCCGATACACGCTTTGCCGCAGACGAGGACTGCCACACGTGGGCCGCCACGAGGCTCGACGCCGAGCGGTTCTGGGATCTCATCGCCGACGCCGTCGTTCGCCTTCCGTAACCGGCCCGGCAATCCGCCGGTCGCCGTGCGGCGCTGCCCAGGAGTGCCACCCGCCCAGCAGTGCGAGCGCCGGCCGATCGGACTAGGCTGTTCCTAGGTCTCAAGGCGACCCGATTGGGAAAGAGGACGACATGAGAGCACTGGTCAAGCCCACCGAGGGGCCAGGCTTTGAACTACGAGATGTCCCGGAGCCTACTGCCGGCCATGGCGAAGTCAAGATCCGAGTCATGCGAGCTGGTTTGTGCGGAACGGATTTGCACATCCAGTCGTGGGACGATTTCGCGGCCGAACATGTGAAGCCCGGCCAGACGATCGGCCACGAGTTCTACGGCGAGATCGTGGAGATCGGCCCGGGCGTGGCGCAGGGCAATGGCCGCGATGAACTTCATGTGGGTCTGCGAGTATCCGTGGAAGGCCACGTTGTGTGTGGCCGCTGCCGCAACTGCCGCGCAGGCAGACGGCACATGTGTATGCGACCGGTGTCGATCGGCGTCGATCGGGACGGCGCGTTCGCTGACTACGTCGTCGTGCCCGCCGCGAACGTGTGGGTGCAGCCGGGCACCATCGACCCCGAGCTCGGCGCCCTCTTCGATCCGCTCGGCAACGCCGTTCACACCGCGTTCCAGTACCCACTTACCGCTCAGGACGTGCTGGTGACGGGCGCGGGGCCGATCGGCATCATGGCCGCGGCCATCTCGGCGCATGCGGGAGCCCGCAATACCGTCCTGACCGACATCAACGAGGACCGCCTCAAGCTCGCCGGAGCCATTGACGGCGTCGTTCCCGTGAACGTGGCAAACGACGACCCGCGCCAGCACTTCCCGGGCTTAGGGATGACGGAAGGGTTCGACGTCGGGCTAGAAATGTCCGGAAGCCCAGCGGCGCTAACCTCGATGATCGACCTGTGTAACCACGGCGCGAAAATCGCCCTTCTTGGAATCCCCGCGCGGCCGTTCGCCATCGACTGGAACGCGCTCATCGTCCGCATGCTCACCGTCAAGGGCGTGTACGGGCGCCAGATGTTCGACACGTGGTACCAAGCCACCTACCTGCTGACCAGCTCGGAGAAGTTGCGCGAGCAGATCCGGTCAATCATCACCCATCGGTTCGCGCCGGAGCAGTGGGAAGATGCGTTTGAGGCGGCGCGCTCGGGCAAGTCGGGCAAGGTCATTTTGGAATGGAGTAACTGATGTTTACGATTCGCGAGGAACTCGCTGGCACCCTCGAGGAGATCCGCGAGGCGGGCCTGTACAAGAACGAGCGTTATATCACCACCCCGCAGTCGGCGAGCATTTCGACGACGACGGGCGATTACCTGAACTTTTGCGCCAACAACTACCTCGGGCTTGCCGACAACGAGCAGATCGTCGACGCCGCCCGGCGCGGTCTCGACGAGTACGGCTATGGAACCGCGTCCGTCCGCTTCATCTGCGGAACGCAGACGATTCACCGCGATCTCGAGCGCAAGATCGCCGAGTTTGTGGGCAAGGAAGATTCCATTCTCTTCCCCTCCTGCTTTGATGCGAATGGCGGCATCTTCGAGGTGCTGCTCAGCAAGGATGACGCCGTCGTCTCCGACGAACTAAACCACGCCTCGATCATTGATGGCGTGCGGCTGTGCAAGGCCAAGCGCTTCCGCTACAAGAACTCAGACATGGCGGACCTGCGCGCGCAGCTCGAGGCCGCGCGCGAGGCTGGCGCCAGGCGCATCCTCATCGCCACCGACGGCGTGTTCTCCATGGACGGCTACTTCGCCAAGCTCCCCGAGATTTGCGATCTGGCCGAGGAGTTCGGTGCGATGGTCCTCGTGGACGATTCGCACGCCACGGGCATCGTTGGCGAGCACGGCGCTGGCACCCACTCCATGCTGGGAGTGGAGGACCGGGTGGACATCCTCACCGGCACCCTTGGCAAGGCGCTCGGCGGGGCGTCGGGCGGATACGTTGCCGGGCCGCAGGAAGTGATTGACCTGCTCAAGCAGCGGGCGCGGCCATACCTGTTCTCCAACGCGGTGGCTCCCTCGCTGGTGGCGGGATCGTTGGCCGCACTCGACATCGTCCGCGACGGCGACGACCGGCGCGAGCGCCTTCAGCACAACGCCAAGCTCTTCCGTGAACTCATGGAAGAGGCTGGCTTCGAACTGCTTCCTGGCTCGCACGCCATCATCGCCGTGATGTTCCCCGGCGACGACGGCGCGCGACTGGCCGGCGAGATCGCCGAGAAGATGCTCGACAACGGCGTCTACGTCACCGCGTTTTCCTATCCGGTGGTTCCGCTGGGTCAGGCGCGTATCCGCGTCCAGCTGTCCGCGGCCCATTCCGACGACGACGTTCGAGCTTGCGTCGACGCGTTCACAAAGAGCCGGGACCAGGTGGCCTGACTGCCGGGGGTCTGACTGCCGGGGGGTCTGACTGCCGGGTGGCGCTTAGAACTGGAAGTCGGTCGAGCCCACCGGAAGGTAGTAGACGCCGACGATCGCGTCGTCGTTATCGAATGCAACGCGACCTTGGAGTTCGCCAGCTTCCTGCTTGATCGTCGTGACCACAACGGCCACGCCGAGCATCTTGCGGGAGAGCTTTTGAAGAAGGCCGGCCTCGGGCGAAGTGCCCTTCGGTGCGGTGACGAATGTGTTCTCGAATCCCTCGAGCTCGCCCTGTTCCGAGAGAGCTTGCGCCCACACGGATGAGAGCACGTCCCACGAGAGTTCTTCGCGAACCCTGTGGTGAAGCATGGACATCGTGGCTTCCTCGTTGCCGTTGGCAACGTTGGTGAAGAAGCGCTGGGCAAGATCGGGGTACTGGTCGACTGAACGCTGAGACATTGTTTCTCCTGTCGTTGGCATGACGGGTTTGCCGAATCGTTTGAAAGCGGCTTGGCGGGAGATACCGAGCACCTGCCCGATGTCTGCCCATGTTGAACCATTGGCGCGGGCTTCCAAAACTGCGTCTTGCAGTTGCTGGTGAGCGTCCTCAATAGCCTGCTGTGCGGAAAGAATCTTGTCCATGAAAGTAGTCAACCAAAGGTTTACGCCTCGTGTCAACCCCGAGTTGACGGCGGGCTCGCCCCGCCGCCCGCCCCATTCTGCAGATGGTGCAAGTTCTGGCTAAACGGGGCAGGAAGTTCCTGCCCGGTTTGGTGGGAACCTGCCCGGTCTGTGTGGTGCTGGGTGCATCCTGCCGTGCACACTCGGCAGCCCCGCCCGGCCGTACCTAACCTCACAACGGCTTGATAGCAACGAAAAGCCCCTCCCGAGTCTCCTCGGAAGGGGCTGCGCGCGGAGATAGAGGGATTTGAACCCTCGAGCCGCGTATATGCGACTACTCCCTTAGCAGGGGAGCGCTTTCGACCACTCAGCCATATCTCCAAGCCACCCTAGAATAGCCGATTCCGCGCCCTAGTTGCCAACTGGTCTACGGCCATCACAATCACTAACGACGACGATCAGCTCACCTTGCCGGCTGCATCCGGCACTGCCATCGTTGCGCCCGCTCCGAGTGCACGCCCGCCTATCTCCGGATTGTGCCAGCGCGGGTGCTCGGCGGACGCATGTGCGCTCAGACCTGTGTCTAAGCGGGTACCCGCGTTAATGCGTACTCGGCGTTGCGTCGCTACCTGATTCACTATTGGCGGATTACCTATGTTTAAGGCGGTTTTTAATGAATGCTTAACGAAATTGAACAATCAACTTCTGAACGGAGAATGAAAATGACTGGCATTATTCGAATCATTGGACTCATCCTCATTATCGTCGTATTGGTCTGGCTCCTGTCGATGATCTTCTAGAACTTTTACACGAGGTGCGACGATGCCCTCCGTGATCTAGCCGAGCTCCTCCACCGGGAGCAATTCGACATTTACATACAACGTCAACAGCAATGAGCGCCCGGCACCTGCCGGGCGCTCATCACGTTCAGTCGCAGTGGCCGCCGCACCCGTGAGGCGTGGCAGGCGACGCCTCACAGACCCAATACGGCTCGCGCAATGAGGAAGTAGATGACCAGACCGGTCGCATCCACCAACGTGGTGATAAACGGATTGGCGAAAACGGCAGGATCCACACCAATCTTTGTTGCAACCAGTGGCATCCCGCCGCCAACCGTGGCGGCCAGCGTACAGATGCTCATGAGGGTCAGACCAATAACCAGCCCGATCGCCACGCCATAGAATATAGACGTGATGGCGAAGCCGAGGGTGCCCAGAAGTAACCCGAGAGTAAGCCCCACCCTGATTTCTCGAGCGATTACCTTAAAGACGTCGCGCGGCCGCACATCGCCCACCGCCAACGCACGCGTCACCGTGGTTGCAGCCTGATTGCCGGTGTTGCCACCGGTGCCAATCAGGAGCGGAACGAAGAGGGAGAGCACGACCATCTGCTCGATCGTCGCCTCAAAAACCTCCAGCACTTGCACGGTGATCGTTGCGCCAATAGCCAGAACGAGCAACCACACCACGCGCGACTTGACGATCGACCTGACCGGCGTCGCCAAATAGGGGCGGCGCAGCGGCTCAGAACCAGAGATACGCGCCTGATCCTCAGCCTGGGCGTCCTCGAGGATCGACAGAGCGTCGTCAACGGTCAGAATCCCGACCAGCCTCGACTCGTCATCCACCACAGGCAGCGCCAAGACCCTGAGATTTGAGCAGCGAATGGCAGCCCGCTCCGCGCTCTCGGTGGCGGGCACCGAATAGGGCTCGTCCATGATCTCGGCAATGGACGTGTCATGATCAGCCCGCATGGCCGCGCTCAGGTCGAGCACCCCTACGAGCTTTCGCTGCCGATTAACCACCGGGATGGTGTAGATCGTCTCGGCGTCGTCGATCCGCGAGCGAACCCGGATAAGGGTTTCGGCCACGGTTGCGTCCTGATATGCGCTCACAAATTCTGGGCTCATTCGCCGGCCGATGGAGTTCGCCGGGTAGCCAAGAACAATTGAGGTCAGCTCGAGTTCGGATTCGGGCAGATTCCGCAGTAGCCGGGTGGCGACGCCGGCGGGAAGCTCATCGAGAAGCGTTGCGCGATCGTCCGGATCCATCTCGGCGAAAACGCCGGTGACTTCCTCATCGTGCAACGCGTGGACAAGATCCGCCTGAAGGCGCGGTTGCAGCATTTCAAAAACAGCTAATGCCCGATCCTTTGGAAGGAGTCGGTACACGACCGCCCGGTTTCTGAAATCGAGACGGTGCATGAGCTGCACGACGTCTTGCGAACGCAACGATTGCAACGCCTTAGCGGCAAGTGTTATCGAATCATGACTGAGCGCGTGCTCAATTTCTTGGGAAATGTCTTCAATTGTTAGAGAATCGGAATTCGTCATACGTCCTCCTCTATTCGTTATGTTGGCGGAGGGTGGGGGATTCGAACCCCCGATACGGGATCACCGTATAACGGTTTTCAAGACCGCCTCATTCGGCCGCTCTGACAACCCTCCTGCACTTGCCCATACCCTCGCGGGCACAAGAAAGCCATCTGCTATTGTGACACGCCCGCAGATATGACGCAAAAAGCCTCCCACAAACGACGACGAGGCGAAGCACCAGCCCCGCCTCGTCGTCGTTGATTGTTACTTCGTTGAACCCTGCAAGAGGGCGTTGACGAAGTACTTTTGCCCCGCGAAGAACACGAGGATCGGAATGACCATCGACAGGAACGCGCCGGCAGCGAGGATATCGATGTTCGAGGAGAACAACCTCAACTGCTCAGACAGCGCCACCGTGATCGGTTTGTCTTGCGGGCCTGCGAAGATCAGGGCCACCAGCATGTCGTTCCAGGACCACAGGAACTGGAAGATCGTCAGCGATGCAAGCGCCGGCGCCCCCAGTGGCAGGGCGATACGCAGGAAGATCCTCATCTCGCCCGCGCCGTCCAAACGTGCTGCTTCCATGAGCTCCGGAGAGATCTGGCGGAAGTAGTTACGCATGAGGAACACCGCGAACGGCAAGCCGAAGGCCGTGTGGAACAAGATCACAGCCCACCGCGTGCCAAAAATGCCGATCGAGCCGAACAGCTGAGCCAGCGGAATGAACGAGACCTGCAGCGGCACGGCCATGAGACCCACGATGATCGTGAGCAGCGCGGTGCGGCCCGGGAACTCGATCCACGCGAGCGCGTAGCCGGCCATCGCGCCGATAAACACCACGAGGAACGTGGAGGGCACAACGATCAGCACCGTGTTCCACAGTGACTGCATCATCGAGTTGTTGTTCAAGATGGACTCGTAGTTGCCCCACGTCCACTGCTCGAAGTTGTCGAAGATCGTCCACCAGCCGGTCTGCGCGTTGTCCTGCGGGGACCGCACGGACTGGAAGAACAGGCCGACAGTCGGAAGCAGCCACATCGCCGCCACCACGAGCAGCACGACGTTGACCACGGAGTTGGACAAGATACGGTTGATCCGCTCCCCGAGCGTGCGCTTGCGGCCCGCCTGGGACACGTGACCGGTCGAGGCCGGAGCCTTCGCCACCGTTGGTTCAGAAACTTCAGTGGTTGTCATTGTCAGTTCCCCTTCCTGAAGTTGCGAACCTGCCAGAGCATGAACGGCAAAACCATGAGCACGAGGAGGATCGCGAGCGCGGAACCCATGCTGTAGTTGTAGTTGCCGAACTGCTTCCACATCTCAACCGCCACCACCGTGCCGGCCTCCTTCGATTGGCCGGGCGGTATGACGTAGACGAGGTCGAAGATTTTTAGCACGTTAATTGTGAGGGTCACGAGGACCACCGTGACTGTCGGCAGCAGCTGCGGAACCGTCACGTGCCGGAACACTTGCCATTCGTTGGCGCCATCGACTCGCGCTGCTTCCATGAGCGAGCGGTCGACGGCGGAGAGGCCGGCTCCGATCATCACCATCGCGAAACCGGCCCAGATCCAGATGAATGCCACGATCATCACGGGCGTGATGAGCGAGGGGCCAAGCCAGTCCACGCCGGTGGGCGCTTTGGCGAAGTTCGCGGCTGTCAGTCGGAGTGTGAAGGAGTCGCCCTCCACGCCATCGAAGCGGAACGTTCCGTCGTCGTCGGTATGTGTTGCGTCGACGACGTTGCCCGAGGTGTCGAGCAGCTCCACTTCCATGCCGCCCAAGCCGGCTTCGCCCTCGTCGATGACGCCGGACTCGCCGCCTCCTCCGCGTGCGAAGTCGAGCCACACAGTGCCGGAAACGCCCCCGTCAACCGCCTCGGCCGTCACGGCCTGAGTCTGATCTTCAGGTGCGGGCACGGCGTCCTGGCGGATGCCAACGAGGGGCAGTGCTGCGACCTCTCCGGCGTCGATGCTTTGGTTGGAGACGATCGAGTTGTCGGCCTCTTGGGTGAAGGCCTCGACGTCGCGCGGGCGAGCGCCGGGGTACTGGGCCGAATCGCCCACGAGCTGCTGAACGGCAACGATCGCGGCGTTGGCGAAGCCGATGTTCGGGTTCTGCTGGAAGATCGAGCGGAAGATGATGCCCGCGGCGAGCATGGAGATTGCCATGGGCATGAAGATGATGAGGCGGAAGGCCGTCTTCCAGCGAATCTTGTCCATGAGCACGGCCAAGATCAGGCCGAGCGTGGTGGTGATCAGCGGCGCGGCCACCACCCATAGAAGATTGTTTTGGATGGCCTGCTTGGTCGAGGACAGCGAGAACATGCGCTGGTAGGTCTCGAGGCCAATGAAGTTTCCTTGATTGTCGAACATCGACCGCACCACCGAGTAGCCGGCGGGGTAGATGATCATGACGATCAGGATCAAGATTGCGGGTCCGAGGAACCACCAGAGCATCGGGTTGATCTTTTTGCGGCTCGGCTGTGCCTCGTAATTAGATTTCTTTTCGCGCGTAGCGACGCCGGTATCGGTACTCATGAGTCATTCCTCAAGATGCGTAGTGCCTGGGTTGTGATGCGGAACCGGTCATGCAACGAAGTGGGCGGGGCCAAGAGCCCCGCCCACTGTCAGTTACTGATTAGTTGCCATAAGCGGACTGTGCGGCCGCTTCCAGCGCTTCCATGGCGCCCTGGATGTCATCCGGATTCTCATAGAAGTTGATGAACTCCTGCCACATGCCCTGGCCCTCGGTTCCACCGAACTCGGACGGAACAAGGTCAGACATGTCGAAGCGGAAGACCTCGGCGTTGACGAGCTCCTCAGCAATCTGAAGCGACGTCTCATCCGGGTACAGGTTCATGTCAGCGTTCTGGTTCGGCGAGGTGAAACCACCAAGCTCGATCCACACGTTGGCTGCATCCGGGGAGGCCAGGTACTTCATGAGCGCCTGGGTTCCTTCGGAATCATCGAATGCGACTGCAACGTTGCCAGCGCCCATGACGGACGGCTCGGAGTCGTTCACGGACGGGAAGGCGTAGAACTTGGCGTCCTCGCCGACGACCGAGGAGGTCTGGTCAGCAATGTTGCCTGCCACGAAGTCGCCCTCATAGACGGTTGCGGCTTCAGGAGCGTCACCGAAAACGGCGGTCACCGAATCCGGGAAGGTGCGCTGTGCGCCACCGGGCTGAACGACGGCGTCGTTGCCCCACACCTCGGCGAGCACGGTCAGTGCCTCTTCAACCGACGGGTCGGTCCACGGGATCTCGTGGTTGGTCAGCTGGTCGTACATCTCCGGACCTGCGGTGCGCAGGTAGACGTTCTCGAACCAGTCAGTCAGCGGCCAGCCCACGTCTGCACCGATCGACACACCGTAGGTGCCCGAGTCGGCGAGGGTCTCAAGGGTGGTCACGTAGTCTTCCCAGGTCTCGGGAATCTCAACGCCTGCGGCGTCGTAGAGCCCAACGTTGTACCACATGGTCGACTTGTTGGCGGCCTTGAACCAGACGCCGTACGTCTCGCCGTCCACCGAGCCAAGGTCGATCCACGTCTGCGCGTAGTTCGCCTCGACCTCTGCCAGGACGTCGTCCGTGAGCGGAACGATCGAGCCATCCGCGGCCAGCTGATTCATGAGACCCGGCTGGGGGATCAGTGCAATGTTCGGCGGCGAGCCACCTTCGATCTGCGTGCCAAGGGCGGTAGCAACGTTGTTGCCAAGCGAGGTGTAGACAACCTCGGCGCCCGTTGCCTCCGAGAAGCCTTCGAGGACTGCCTCGAAGTTGGCCTGCTCGGCACCGGACCAATCCGATGCGACGTTAATGGTTTCGCCCGACAGATCCGGCCAGTCACCCTCGGTGGCTTCTCCACCTTCGGTGCCGTCGGTCGTCGATTCTTCGGTTGTGGTTGTGTCAGTAGCCCCGGTGTCGTTTCCGTCACCTTCGTCAGAGCTACATGCTGCAAGCGTGGCACTTGCGAGCAAAACTGCAGAAATAGCAGCAATTCGCTTCATCGCGTTCCTCCTCATTAAGGGTCGTGGTCATCCTAGTGAGGAAATGGTTTAATACCAAGACAATTTCGCCATTTGGTCGCGATTTTGAGCCAATGACGTGCACAAACACTGAGTTACCGAAACGTTACTTATCAGACATCCAGCCACGACCAGCGCCCTTAGTTAAGTTCTGAACTATCCCTTACTCTTCTTTTCGACGGAAGAACTTTTGCGCATTTGTGCAAGATTTGCGCAAGATTATGCAAGCCGTTACATACGACGACGGCGCGGAGCCCGAGCATCCGCGCGCTAGTTGCGCTCGTGTTCGGTTGCGTCTGTGTTGGTTGCGTCAGTGTTGGTTGCGTCTGTGTCGGTTGCGTCAGTGTCGGTTGCTCGGCGGCCAGTACATTGGCGGCCGGCTACAAAAGTTCTTCGAGGACGATCGCGAGGCCGTCGTCGTCGACGTCCGGTGCCATCGTGTCCGCAAATGACGCCACGTACTCACGGGCGTTACCCATGGCAACGCCGACGTCGGCCCACTCGAGCATCTCGCAGTCGTTGCCCGAGTCGCCCACGGTGATCGAGGCGCTCGTGCCGAGGATGCCCGCGACCTCCTCAAGTCCCACGGCCTTGTTGATGCCGTGCGGGGCGAGGTCCATCCACGCCGACCAGCCCACCGCGTACTCGACACCCTTGAGGCCAAGCGCCTCAATCGCCTCGAGCATTTCCATCGCGCTCATGTGCGGGGCACGGATCGTGACTCGCGTGGTGTCGGGGACAACCAGCTCATGCGGCGCGACCAAGACGGTATCCGCGAGCATCTCACCCTCGGGGAACGGCCCAGAAATACGCGTGGGACCGGTCAGCGACTCAACCGCAATCACGGCCTCCGGCAGCCCCGCGGTAATAAGCTCGATTTCCTTGTGCGGGCTGAAGGTGTGTGCGCGCAGGAGGCGAACCGGCACCCTGGCCGAGGCCACACCGCCGTTGAAATCGGTGGCCGGTCGCCCGTGTTCAGCCTCGCCGATCGAGATGATCATCGCGCCGTTGGACACAACGGCAATGCCGTCGTCGATCCCGAGCTCCTCGAGAACCACCTGAGTGCCCCGCACGCCACGGCCGGTGGCGATGACGATGTGCGTGCCTGCCTCGATGTGGGACTGAACGGCGTCGCGAACCCTGGGGGAGAGGGTCGTATCGTGGTGGAGGATCGTGCCGTCGATGTCTAGACCGATCAGCAGATCCGGGCCCGCCGAGTAGGGCGCCAGCCAGTGCGCGTAATCTGCGACCGGGAGGTCGGCCGGATCGCCGTCGTACTCGGGAGACGGATAGGTGTTGGTGGTCTCGTCCGTCAACTACTTCACCGGTTCAATGATCTCGCGGCCGCCGAGGTAGGGGCGCATTGCCTCCGGAATGTAGAGCGAGCCGTCGGCCTGCTGGTGGTTTTCCAGCATCGCAACCAGCCAACGCGTGGTGGCAAGCGTTCCATTAATTGTGGCGACGACGTTCGTGCCGTTCTCCCCGCGCTCGCGGATCTTCAGGCGGCGGGCCTGGAAGGTCGTGCAATTGGAGGTGGACGTCAGCTCCATGAAGCGATTCTGGGTGGGCAGCCACGCCTCGCAGTCAAACTTGCGCGCCGCGGAGGCGCCCAGATCGCCCGCCGCCGTGTCGATGACGCGGTAGGGCAGCTCAACCTTGGCGAGCATCTCCTCTTCCCATCCGAGGAAGCGCTCGTGCTCGGCCTCGGCCTGATCGGCCGTGGTGAACGAGAACATTTCGATCTTGTTGAACTGGTGGACGCGGATGATTCCGCGGGTGTCGCGCCCGTGCGAACCGGCCTCGCGGCGGTAGCACGTGGACCAGCCGGCGTAGCGCTTGGGGCCATCGGTGAGGTCAATGATCTCGTCTGTGTGATAGCCGGCCAGCGAGACTTCAGAGGTGCCGGTCAGGTACAGCTCGTCGGCGGGTAGGTAGTAGATCTCGTCCGAGTGTTCGCCGAGGAAGCCGGTGCCGCCCATGATCTCGGGCTTGACGAGGGTCGGCGTAATCATCGCCGTGAAGCCGTTCTTCTCGGCCTGATCCATCGCCATGTTGAGCAGCGCGAGCTCGAGGCGGGCGCCGATGCCCTTCATGTAGTAGAACCGGGCGCCGGAGACCTTCGCGCCGCGATCCATGTCAACCGCGTCGAGCCCCTCGGCGATGTCGAGGTGATCTTTGGGCTCGAAGTCGAACTCGGGGATGTCGCCCACGTGCTTGATGACGGTGAAGTCGTCCTCGCCACCTGCAGGGACGCCGTCGATGATGAGATTGGGGATCTTCAGCATGGCCGCGTCAAACGCGGCCTTGGCGGCGTCGGCAATGTTCTCCAGCGACTTGACCTCGTCGGACATCGTCTTCGCGCGTTCAAGAATCGCCGGGCGGTCCTCCGGGGAGGCCTTGCCGATCGAGCGGGAGAGTTCCTTTTGCTCCGCACGCATGTCCTCGAACGCCTGGAGAGACGAGCGGCGAACCTCGTCTGCTTCGATGACGGCGTCCACGTCCGCCTCGCTCGCGCCGCGGGCGCGCTGGGAGGCCTTGATGAGCTCGGGATTTTCGCGGATTGTGCGGATATCAATCATGCTTACAAGGATAGGTCGGATAGGTGGATAGGGGCAATTACGCCCACGGGACGCCATCCGCGAGCATACTGGGCCATCGGGCCATCGGGCCATCGGGCCATCGTGACCGCTACGATGAACTCATGGAATGGGGAATTATTTTAGGCGTGATCGCTTTGGCCGTTGCCATCTTCGCGGTGATCGGAGCATCAAGGCTGAACTCTCGCGCGGATGAGCTCTCCCGGCAGATCGACGAGAACCGTACGCACTTCGAAGCATTTCGTGGCGAGCTGGATCAGCAGCGCGAGCTCATCGAAGCGCAGCGCGCCAGCCTCGACCAGCACGACCAGGTGATTGACAAGCACGATGAGGCTCTCGACCAGCACGATATAGCGCTCGCGTCCGTGGGAGCCGAGCGTAGTGAGCCATCCGGCCCGGCCGTCGTCGTGTACAACCCCACGAAGAGCGCTGATTTCGACTACTTGCGTGCCACCCTTGAGCGCGCCGCGAAAGACGCGGATCTGCCGAGCCCGATTTGGATGGAGACCACGGAGGACGATCCAGGATTTGGGCAGACCCGTGAGGCCGTGGAGATGGGCGCCTCGGTGGTTATCGCCGCGGGCGGCGACGGCACCGTACGCAACGTGGGTGAGGTCCTCACCGGCACCAACACCCCACTGGCCATGCTCCCGGTGGGGACGGGCAACCTGCTCGCGCGCAATCTTGGACTCCCGCTCACGAGCGCGCGCCGCATGGCGATCATCGCGCTGACCGGCCGCGATATGTCGATCGACGTCGGCTGGCTGACGATCCCAGAACAGGCCGCCGTCACGCCGTCGGACGTCCCTGACGGCACCGAAGATTTCCTCGTGGCAGAGCCGGGCGAGCACGCCTTCTTGGTCAATGCCGGTATTGGCTTCGACGCCGCGATCATGGCCTCGGCCGATGCCGAAGCCGACCTGAAGTCGAAGATCGGCTGGCTCGCCTACGTCAAGGTGGCGCTACCCCACCTGCTCGCGCCGAAGATACGCGCGAAGATCACCACGGGCAAGGGCGGCCAGCCCATCACCGTTGATGCGCGCACGGTGATGGCGCTCAACTGCGGCGAACTCGTGGGCGGTTTCGTGCTCGATCCGCACGCCAAGCCAGACGACGGCTGGCTCGAGCTCGCCGTTCTTGACACCCGCCGCGGCCTCATCGGGTGGGGCGACATCGTGCGCCAGGTGGGCCTCAACGGGCTCGGTCTCAAGCCGGTCAAGCTCCCGGGCATCGAAAACTCTGGCGACATCGACGTCCACCGCATCAACCAGGCGCGCATCGAAGCCGACAGCGCGCAGCAGGTGCAGGTGGATGGCGACGTGCTCGGCTACTCGCGCGAGATCATCACGCGGATCGACGAGGCGAGCCTGCGCGTTCGAGTCGGCTAATTGCGAGTCGGCTAGATCGAGCGGTCGATCAGGCCGTCAACCCACGAGCGCGCCGAGATGAAATCGTCGTCGGTCGTGCCCGGGCGCAGGCGAATGCGGCGGTGGTCGGCCGTCGGGTAGGAGCCCAAGAACGTCACCTTCGGGCACACGCGATGCAAACCAAGCAACACGGCCTGGATGCGCTCGTCCATGAGGTGCCCCTCGGCGTCGATAGAAAACGCGTAGCGGCCAAGCGAATCGCCAACCGGGCGCGACTCAATGCGCGAGAGGTTCACGCCGCGCGCCGAAAACTGCTCGAGCATGCTCAGAAGCGCGCCGGCCTCGTCGGTTGCGAGCTGGACCATGAGGGTCGTCTTGTCGGAGCCCGTGCGCTCGGGCAGCTTGCCCGCCTTGCCCACGAGCACGAAACGGGTGACCGCATCGGGATTATCGGCCACCGCGTCGCTGAGCGCCTCGAGCCCGTACTGCTCGGCCGCCAGCGCGGAGACGAGCGTGGCCTGATAGCCCGGGTCGCCCTCCACGGCGAGACCAGCCGCGCCGGCCGCCGTCGACGACGCCGGAAGGTGCACAACCTCGGGAAGATGCTCGCCGAGCCAGTTGCGGCACTGCGTCCACGCCGCGTGATGCGTGGAAATGTGCGTGATGTCCGCCATCGTGGTGCCCGGCCGCACGGCAAGCGTGAAGGCGATCTGAACGAGGACCTCGGCGTAGATCAGGAGGTCGGAGTCGTTTGCGAGCGTGTCGAGTGTGGCGTTAATTCCGCCCTCCACCGAATTCTCGATCGGCACCACCGCGTAATCCGCCTCGCCCGCGCGCACCATCTTGATGGCGCGCGGAGAATCAATGGCCGGGATGTGGATCGACTCGTCCTCAGTGGCGATCTGGTTGAGCGCCTGCTGGGTGAACGTGCCACGGGGTCCAAGGTATGCGAAACGGAGTTGGCTCATGCGCCCATTCTATAGAGGCGCCAACGTTTTGAGGCTTTCGCCCACATGGCAACCCTCACGCGCAGATTCCCGAGTCCTTTGGCGTAAAGCCGGGCAATAAACATAGGCTGACCCTATGGAACGCAGCGCGGGTCCCACCAGAGGATGGAAGAGTGCCGTCATCGGCGTGCTCATCGCGCTCGTTTTCACGATCTTCCTCCCGATGCTGCGCGATTACGATCCGCAGCCGATGCCGAAGGGAACCGGCAAGGTCGTCGTCGTTGGAATGGTGGGCGTCCCATGGGAAGCGATCGATTCGCGCACCCCGACCCTGCTCGACCTCTCGCAGACCTCGACGATCGCGAACACGTCGGTGCGCACGTTTTCCATGACCACCTGCCCCGTGGGTGGGTGGATGACGCTGAACTCGGGCGTGCGCTCGGCGGGCATTTCGAACGCCGAGCAGTCGTGCGTGGAGTCCTCGTACGTACTCGCGCAGAATCCCTCCGACTCGATCGACCACCTCGAGGTGTGGGAGGACATCCTCGCCAACAACGAGGCAAATCGCTTCAACCCGCAGTTTGGCCTGCTGGGTGAGACGATTGTGGCCGACGGGCGAAGCGTCGCGGCCGTCGGGCCCGGCGCCGCGGTGGCGATTGCCGATCGCGACGGCGACCCGCTCGGGGACGTCATCGACGTGCCGATGAACGGGCCGGTCACCGAAAATGCGGTGGACGGATACCGGGCCGTATCCGATGCGGACCTCGTGGTCATCGACCTTGGCTCGGCGCATCGCGATTCGACGCCCGCGAGCCAGCTCGAAATGACGTTCATCCCGCCCGGCGGGGTCTCCGCGCGCACGCTCGCCTCCACCGCCCGCATCGACTCCGAGCTCGGCCTCCTGCTCGAGGCGCTCGAGCCCGGCACCACCCTCATCGTGGCCTCCCTCGGCGATTCCGATCGCGAGGCGGCCCGCCTCCAGCTCTACCTGCAAACCGTAATCGGCGAGGACACCGGCGGGCTCGCGACCTCCGCCTCCACCCGCCAGCCCGGCATCATCCAAAACGTCGACGTGCAGGCGGCGATCTTCGACGCGTTCGGCCTCGACGTGCCCGCGGCGGCGGCCGGCGTCCCGCCACGGTTCTTAACTAGCGACGACGGGCCGGCGCACCTGGCCGACGTCAACGAACGCGCCATCATGACGCGCGCGATGGTCGGGCTGTTCTACGTGCTGTTCGTGGTGGGCGTGATGATCATTTTCGCCGGAGTGGCGACGACGATCCGCGGCGGGCGCTTTGGCATCCACCACCTGTTCTCGCTGCTAGTCTCGGCGGCGATGCCGGCGGCGTCCTTCCTCGTGAACCTCTTGCCGTGGTGGCGCGCGGGCCGATACGGAGCCGTGACGTTCACAATCGGGGTGGCGGCGATCGCGATGGGCATTGCGGCGATCGCCCTGCGGCTTGCCCAGGCGCGCACCGAGGCGCTCGTCCATCTCGAGAAGAAGGGGCTTGAGCCGGCCGTGAGCGGCGTGCGGAGCATCGCGCTAGCGCCCGCGTTCATCGCGCTCGTCACTGCGGCAACCATCGGGATCGACGCCGCCCTCGGCTCGCCCCTCCATTCGATTTCGGTGCTCGGTGATCAGCCGCAATCGGGCGGCCGGTTCTACGGCATGTCGAACGCGCCGTTCGCGATCTGGGCCGTCAGCATGATCTTTCTGACCCTCATCGCCGTCACCATCGTGAAGTCCTACCGCGCGAAAGTGGCCGTGCCGGCCGTCATCGCCACCATGGCCTTCATCGCGATCTACATCAACGGCGCCCCGCATATAGGAGCGGATTTCGGCGGCCCGCCGGCGCTCGTGCTTGGCTTCGGCGTGTTCGCCCTTCTCGTGTTCGGCGTGCGGATCACGTTCGCGCGCGTTGTGATCCTCGGCGCGGCGGCCGCCCTGTCCGCCGTCGCGATCGCGTTCCTCGACTGGCTGCGCCCGCCGGCGTCGCGCACGCACCTTGGCCAGTTCTTCCAGTCTCTTCTCGACGGCGAGGGCCCGGGCATCGTCCTGCGCAAATTCGAGCAGCTGGTGGGACAGGTTCCCTGGTTCGGTTGGATCGCCGCCGCGCTCCTCGTGGCGTTCATGTGGTTCATGGCCAAGCGGGCGGGTATTCGGCCGCTGCGCGACCACGAGGATTGCCCCGAGCTGCGAGCCGGCGCGATCGCTGCCCTCGTCACGCTTGTGAGCGCCATGTTCATCAACGACTCCGGGCTCGTCATCCCGCTCATCGGCGGAATGTATCTCATGTGTCTGTGGTCGGTCGCCGGGCTCGACGGCAACGAAAACGAACGCTACGGACGCAACGTGTTTGAAGAGGCGCCGCCCCGCGACGGCGGGCTAACGGGCGCGGATGAGCAGCACAGTTTTAATGAGCAGCCCAGTGACTTCAGTGGTACGAGTTAAAGGGCGCGCCAAGCTCAACGCGCTCGGTCTTGCGCTTGTTCTTCGGCACGCCAACCCGGCGCGCGCGGCGTGCGGCAACTGCGCGAACGACGTCGCGGTACTGGCTCGCCCGATGTAACTGACCCGCCAGATTATCGGTGGAGGGGCGATGGAAGAGCTTGCACGCGATTTCCTGCACGGTAAAGCCCTTGGTCAGCAAATCGATGGTCATGCCGACTTCGACGCCCCAGCCAGAAGCCAGGGGCTGCGCGGTGGCAAGCGCCTCGCGCGTCAAGCACCGCTGGCCAGATAGGGGCTGCTGCGGATACCAGCCGGTCAGGCGGTGAATCCACCGGCGCGCATAGCGCGTGACGATGCCGCGGCCGCCGGCGCCCGCCTGCGGGGGCAGGTACGCAACTGTCATATCGACGTCGCCGGAAAGAACCGGGCCAATAAGCGGCGTGCACTCGACGGCGGACTCGCCAAGATCGGCGTCGAGGAAAAGAACCGCGCGCTGGGGAGCATCCTCCGGATCACGCATCGCGACCACGGCCGCGCCAGTTTCAAGCGCCGACGCCTTGCCGCGATTGACCGAATGCCGAACGACTGTCGCGCCAGCCGCGCGAGCGACGTCGCGAGTGTTGTCCTCAGACCCATCATCGACGACGACGATGAGGTCCACGCGCGGAATCGCGCGTGCGGCACGGATCGTCGCACCAATGCGCTCGGCCTCATCTTTGGCCGGAATAACTACTGCAACACGGTTCCCACGCACGTCTAAAGTCTATATGTATCTGGTCAGGATTACGCAAAGATTGCGCCGACTGAGATACCAAAGATGCTGGCGGGAGTGTTGCGCGAGGCCTTTCGGTGGCGAGGCCTTTCGTTGGCAGCGCCTTAGCGGAGGGTCACCTGACGGGAGATGATGCCCGAACGCGTGCGGCGCTCGTCGGGGCTAAGCGGCTCGTCGTCGGCGATTGCCTGATCCAGCTTCTTGGAGAACTCGGCGAGCGGCTTTTCCAGCTCGTCGGCTTCGGCACCCGCGGGCAACTCGAAGACCGGAATGAGCAGGCCCATCGCGCGGAAGGCGCCGACGAAGCGTGCGTCGTCGAAGGTCAGCTCGCGCTTGTGGTGAAGGCGAGCGAGCCCGTCAAGAACTGCGGCCTCCGGTTCGGGGCGTACCCAGCGCAGGAACTCGCGCTGCATGCGGCACCAGTAGGCGCCGTCGGTGCCCGGAACTTCGGCGGTTGGGACCATCTGCTCGGCGGTCTGCTGCATGGCAGCGCGCACGTCGGGGTTATCGGCGTCGGCGGGGTCGACCCAGTAGTCGTAGGACTCGTGGATCTCGAGCTCGACGTCCGTGTCGAGGTCTAGGATGTCTTGCAGGCGCGGGCCGGGCTCGGGCTGATCGGCCTGGGCGATGGCGTCGCCGGGCTCGAGCTCGAGGGCCTTAATCGTGCGGTCGGCAATATCGAGCGACACATCGCCCGATGACATCACGGTTTGGACGGCCACGAGGAGCTCGCCGTCGGACCTGCGCAGGGCCGCGCCCATGCCGGGCAGGAGCGTCACGAGCGTGACCTCCTCGGAGCCGTACTCCTCCGTCAGCTTCACCTTCATCGACGCCGACGGAATGATCTCGCGCATCGCCACAAGTTCCGACTCGAAGGGGATGCCCTCGAACGGACGGTCCACGAATTGGATCCTGACCTTTTTCTTGCGATCCTTGTTGCGACGTTCGCGGCGGCTCTGCTTGCCCATATTTTCTCCTCGTGGAAACGGATAACCACCACAGACTAACAAAGAAGCCCCGCCATTCTCACCTAAGAAAATGGCGGGGCGTATCCCGATGGAGGAGGGATTAGGAGTTAGCCGAGGGAGCCGAGTAGGACTGCGCCGAGATCGGGCTAGGAGCCGAGACCGGGGACGGAGCCGAGTAGGGGCTCGGTGCCGAGATCGGGCTGGGTGCCGAGATCGGGCTAGGCGCGGAGACCGGTGACGGAGCCGAGTAGGGGCTGGGTGCCGAAACCGGGGACGGAGCTGACACGGGCGACGGAGCCGACGCCTGGTTCGGAGCCGAGGCTGCCGAGACTGCAGAGACGGTCTTCGTGGCCACGTCGCCAGCGGTCACGACCGACGGAGCTGACTGCGCCTTGACCTTGGTCTCCAGCGTGACGGTCTTGCCCTCACGCGTGGGGGCGTCGTCGTTTGCGGTTGCAATCCCCGCGCCGCCAGTGATGAGCACTGCTGCTGCGAGGGAGCCGGTGATGGTCCAGTTCATCTTCTTGTTCATGATGTTCTCCTTAAGTTCGTGGGAGCATTTCTCCCTTGCTGACTTAAGTATGGAAAACGAGTATGAGCCGACGACGACGGCCGCATGATGATTTTTTAATGTTGGTGAGGAATATGAGGGTCGGTGCTGAGAATCCCGGCGGCGCCGGGAGCCTGGGCCGGCGGCGAGATCCTGGCCTGGCATCCCGCGGCGAGTATGCTGAGGGAATGACCAGTATCCTGCTCTACGCCGCCATCTTTATCATCGCCGCGATTGTCGGTGCGCTCGTGCGCAATTGGTATATGAACCGTTAGTGCGCGTGTTAGTGCGTTTCCGGCGTCGTCAGTAACGCGTCTCGTTGCCGGCCACGTCCAGCGCCCAGGCGATGGACTCGCGCGTGTAGAGATCGCGGGACGGCTTTTGTGACAGCGCGAGGTCGTGACGCCCACCGAGCACCTCGAGCGTGGTGACATTGGAGCCGAGATTGGGCGCGAGGCGCGTCATATCCTCAACGTTGAGCACCACATCGGTGCTCCGTAGCTCCTCGCTCGAGGGATTGTTGAAATCTCCCGACCTATCCGAGTGGGCGACGAGCACCGGCTCGCGGATCGCGAGGCCGGCCGCCACCTCCTCCTGCGCGAGGCGCACGCTGCGGAAGAATCCCGCAAAGACGGGCACGGACGTGAGCGGCTTGTACATGGGGTCGAACGTGAATTCGCCGCCGTAGTCGACGTGCAGGCTCCGCGCGTACTGTGGCTTCAGCCGGCTCACGGGCAGGTGGGGCGTGAGTGTTCCAATCCGCTTCACGAGCTCAGTGCCCTGATTCTTCTCGGACTCGGGTCCGTTGTGATCGAGCCACGGAGAATTCAAGATGACGGCCTCGGCCGCACGCGGATGGTCATGGGCGTACAGCGCCGCGTTGAGCCCGCCCGTCGAATGGCCGATAAGGATAATGCGCCGGGCACCCCACGCGCGAAGCACGCGGATGGCCTTGCCGATCTCCTCGTCGCGAATGCGAAAATCCCGAATGTCATCGCGATAGCGCGGATCGCGCAGTGCGCGACCGCCGCGGCGCAGGTCTAGCCCCACGAGGCCAACGCCCGCGTCTCGCCACGCCGCCGCATGCTCGACGTGAAAGAACGAATCTACGAATCCGGGGATCCACAGCGCGGCCGTGCCCGTCTCGGAAATGAACTGCGGAGCGTCAGATTCGTGAACCAGCACCGCCACATCCGGGCGGCGGGCGGGCATGCCGCCATCGTCGTCGCTCAAAAGGATCGACGATGCGTGCCAGCCCGGAAGGTAATCCGGGACCGGTGGGCGCAGCCACGTGGGTGGCCAGGTGGGGTTCACCGCGCTAGTCGACGATGCCGTAGAGGCGATCGCCGGCGTCGCCGAGGCCGGGCACGATGAAGCCCTTATCGTTGAGCCGCTCATCGACGGCCGCCACAACCACGCGCACGTTCGCCTTGTCCGAGAGGTGCTCCTCCAGTGCCTCGAGGCCCTCCGGGGCGGCGAGGATGCAGATCGCGGTGACGTCGCGGGCGCCGCGTTCGAGCAGGTAATCGATCGAGGCGATCAGGGTGTGGCCGGTGGCCAGCATCGGGTCGAGCACGAAGCACTGGCGGTCGGTCAGATCATCCGGCAGGCGGTTCGCATAGGTGATGGCCTCGAGCGTGTCCTCATCGCGGCGAAGACCGAGGAAGCCGACCTCGGCCGTGGGCATCAAGCGCGTCATGCCCTCGAGCATTCCAAGGCCCGCGCGAAGAATCGGCACCACGATCGGGGCGGGCTTCGAGAGAGTCTTGCCGGTCATGGACGTGACCGGGGTTTCGATGTCCTTGTCGATCACTTCCACGTCGCGGGTGGATTCGTAGGACAGGAGCATGATGATTTCCTCGACGAGCTGGCGGAAAACCGGGCTCGGCGTGTTCTTGTCACGAAGAACCGTGAGTTTATGAGTGACGAGGGGGTGATCAATGATCTGAACTTTCATGCCTCTAATCTAACGCGGATCGGGCGGTTGTTGTGCGCGATTGTTCTCATGCCCGCCGTACGATGGAGACATGAGAGAACACGACTCCGCGTGGATCGACCGCGCCATCGCACTTGCCGACGAGGCCGGGGCCGCGAAGGACGTGCCCGTGGGCGCCATCGTCGTGGACGAAACGGGCGCGGAGATCGGACGCGGGTTCAACACGCGCGAGGCAGACGCAGATCCGGCCGGGCACGCGGAAGTCAACGCGCTGCGAGAGGCGGGTAAGGCGCGCGGGACCTGGAACCTCAGCGGCTGCACGCTGTACGTGAGTCTGGAGCCGTGCACGATGTGCGCCGGCGCGATCGTCAATGCGCGGATTTCGCGCGTGGTGTTCGCGGCATGGGATCCGAAAGCGGGGGCGGCGGGCTCGGTGCGAGACGTTCTGCGCGATGCCCGGCTCAACCACACGGTGGAGGTCGTGAGCGGTGTGGCAGAAGACCGGGCAAACCGCCAGCTCGTGGAGTGGTTTGAAGCTCGGCGCCGCGAGGTCTTGCCCCGTTCGCCGCAACTTTAGTGACTGAGCGAGCATCTCGTTTCGAAAATCGTCAAAAGCGACCGATTTTTCACTAAAGATGCGCGGCTGGTGTGACGTCCCGCCCACAAGGGCCACGCCGCTTTGCTCGCAGGCCCAGAAAACGGTTAAGATAGCGTGCCGAGGTGGAGTGTCCGAGCGGCCGAAGGTGCAGCACTCGAAATGCTGTGTGGTGAATAGCCACCGTGGGTTCAAATCCCACCTCCACCGCCAATTCCCCGGCGTCTATCCGTAGGCGCCGGGGAATTCTTATGCGATCAGGGAGTCGAAGAGTGGATCTCGGGCGTGGTGACAGCTCGGGCGCTGATCGCACGGGCATGTCGACGGCTGGTATACCGACCACACAAGTACCGACCATGCAGAATCCATGACCATTCAACCGTTTACTGCCGCCAGTCGGAGTAGGCCCATGGCCGCTTGTTCTTCTGAGCGAGGTACTCGCATTCGGCATCGGTGAGTACTCGCGCATCCATCCCCGCGAGTGTGAGGGCAAGACCCGCGGAATTCTCGATCTCGATAGAGCGGTCCACGGCTTGTGCCACGGACCCGCAGGTGATGGGTCCATGGTTCTGGAGCAAGGCCGAATCAAATGGCACACCCACGTCGGCCAAGGAATCAGCCTGCGTGGGCGAGCCGGGCGGCTGGTAATCCACGCTCGGCACGTTTCCTACCTTCATGACCAGATACGGAGACAGCGGTGGGAACGCGCTGTACTCGCTCCATGGTTTGACGCAGGAATACGCCGAGGCGGCCGGCGAATGCAGGTGAATAACTGCGCTCGCGTCTGGGTTCAGCTCGTAGAACTTCAGGTGCAAAGGCACCTCTTTGGTTGGCTTCGGCCCTGTCATTGACTCGCCGTCGATGATCGTGAGTTGATCCTCGCGTAGGGTGCCGAGCGTCGCGCCCGAGGCGGACAGGTAAATACGGCCGTCGATTTTGCAGGAGACATTACCTGTAGTCCCTGGGGAGAGTCCCAGAGACGACAGGTAATGTGCGGCGTCGATGAGTTCCGCGATGGTCGTCATCGAAGCTCGCCCCATGCTGAGGTAAACAGATCTTCGTGCCCGAAGTTCCCTGACTTCAGCACGATGTTGTACTCGGTCGAGTCGGACTTGCCGAGCAACCACGAGACTCCCGGCGCCAGCTGTTCACCCAGGTCGAGGATTCGGATGTCCAGGGCCTCGCACACCGAGCCGGAGGTCTCGCCGCCAGCCACAACGATCTGACGAAGCCCATCGTCGGACAGGTCCGCCGCGATACGGCCGAAGTAGGTCTCAATGAGGGAGGACGCCTCGTCGGTGATGGCGCGGGCGGCATCGACGTCCTCGCGTGATTCGACAGAGTAAATAAGTGGAGCCACGTCCGGATCCGCGGCCCATTGCGCTCGCACCCATTCGCAGGCCTCGGCCACCGCGTGATCCATATCGGTGAGAAGTTCTCGTACATCCGCCTTGCGATGCGGCAGGTGCGCCTTCCCGTGAGCAACCTGGCGCTGCGTCATGGCGGAGGCGGAACCGGAAAGCACAAGTTTGCGTCCGGCAATCTTCTCCACCTGACCGAGGTCGGTGTCGCGGTGGGGGAGGCCAAGCGCGATGCCGGAGCCCCCGGTCACGAGTTTCTCCTGCGTGGTCGCTTCGGCAATGATGCGCAGATCGTCGTTATCGATCGCGTCAACAACAATATAGAACGCGTCCTTCCCGACCTCGTCGAGCGCGGCTCGCAAAGCGTCCGGGCCCTGCCGAACGACCTCGAGCACGATCTTTCCGACCGGCCGATCTGTTTGCGCCTCCATGAGCCGAACCACAGACGAGTCCGTCATCGGGTTGAGCGGGTGATGGCGCATAGGGGATTCGGAGAGTAGCTCGTCGAGCACGAAGTGATGCCCCTTGTACACCGTTCGGCCCGCATCGGGGAACGACGGCACGATGATCGCGCGCTCGGCGCCAGTGAGCTCGGCTAGCTCATCCGCGATTGGACCGATGTTGCCGTCCGGCGTGGAGTCAAATGTCGAACAGTACTTGTCGTAAATCTGAGTGCACCCCACGTCGAGGAGCACCTCGCCAGCGCGGCGCGCGGCCGTCCGTGCCGCGTCGGCGTCCACAGACCTGATCTTTTGCGCGACGACGAGCGCGTCGTATCCATCGAGATCATCCATCAGGGGTGCCGGTGGGATGCCGAGCAAGACGGCGGTTTTAAGCCCGCGGCTGCGCCAATTGCCGGCCAGGTCGGTAGCGCCCGTGAAATCGTCGGCGACTGATCCAAGCATGATTCTTCCTTTCATACAGTGGGGAGAAGACGCCGAAGCTGCCTTCTCCCCACTTCTCAATCAACGGATGGCTCGATCACATGCCCTTGATCGTTTCCACCCACTCCTTGACTTGGTCGGAGCGCACGGAATCTGTGACGGACTGGGTCTGGGCCGCCCACTCCTCCATCTCGATGTCGTAGAAGGTGACTCCCTCGCCCTTAAGGAACTCGATATTCTCGGTTTCCTCATTCAGCGAATTCTCGCGGTATTCGTCGGAGATGGCGTCGATTTCCGCATCGAGGATCTCGCGCAGTTCGGGATCCCACGAATCGTAGCCGTCACCCCAGACCTGGAAGTGGAAGTTTCCGTAGAGGTGGTTGGTATTCGTCACGTAGGGCGCGACCTCGTAAAACGAGTTGAACCTAACGACGTCGATCGGGTTCTCCTGGCCTTCGATTGCTCCCTGCTCGATTCCGGAGAACACCTCGTTCAGGGCAAGCGGAGTTGGTGCCGCGCCGAGTGCGTTCCACGTATCGATGTAGGTCTGCTGGGTCGGGACGCGGAGTTTGAGGCCCTGAACGTCTTGGAGGGTCTCGATCGGACGAGATGCGTTGAGCACGCGCGGACCGCGATACATTTCGCCGAGGAGGAGGAACCCAGAGTCGTCGCGAATTGCCTGAATGATTTCGTCGCCGATCTCGCCGTCCCAGACGGCGAAGAAGTGATCGGCATCGCGGTAGAGGAAGGGCACTCCTTCGATTGCCGCGAGGTCGGTGTAGCGCTCAAGCGAACCAACGGACTCGATAACGATGTCAACTGATCCAATCTCGAGGCCTTCTTGCATTTCCTCCCAGCTTCCCAACTGGGATGCGGGGAACACTTCGATGGTGAGGCGGCCATCCGACGCCTCGTTGACGTTTTCGGCCAGCTGCTCCGCCGCTCGGTTCTGAAGCGAATCGATACCGTAGGAGTGCCCGAGGCGAAGGGTCAGCGTAGCGTCACCGCCGCCGCCGTCAGTTCCACCATTTCCGTTTGAATCGCCATCGTCACCACAGGCTGCTAGCGACAGTGCTAGCGCTGATGCGGCGAGGGCTGCGATTGCCTTTGACTTACGCATTATTTCTCCTAGTTATGTTGAAGTTGTTGCTAATAGAAACCGATGAACAGCGGAATGTAAGTAACGAGCAGGAGCAGTCCAAGGGCAGTCAGGAACCACGGAATGAGATCCTTAAAGGCCTGCTCGAGTCGAATACCGGCGATTTGGGTTGAGAGCAAGAGGCAGATACCCACAGGGGGCGTCACGAGGCCAATTGCGAGGTTGATGACGACGATCAGGCCGAAGTGGACTGGATCCACCCCAACGGCCGTGACCATCGGGAGCAGGATCGGCGTAAAGACGATGATCGCCGCGTTGCCTTCCATGACCGCTCCGATGAGGAGCAGCAGGATATTGATGAAGAGCAAAATGACGAACATGTTGTCGGTAATGCTCAGCACGAGATCGGACAATTGCTGCGGGATACCCGCCGTGACCAGGGCCCACGAGTAAATCTGCGCCATGGCGATAATGAACATGATGGTGCTGACGAGAATCGCGGATTCCGTCATGACCTTCTTGATCTTGTCCCACGTGAGCTCGCGATAGACGAGCCCGCCAAGGATCACCGCCACAGTCACCGCGACGGCGCCGCCCTCGGTGGCGGTGAAGACTCCCAGACGGATACCGCCAAGCACAATGATCGGGAGGAATAGCGACCAGATTCCTGCGAAGAAGGCCTTGCGGACCTGAGCCCATTCGACTCGTTGCTCGGATGGCAGGTTCTTCACGCGCGCGATGATGTACCCGGTCGTGATATAGATGATCGCGAAGCCGATTCCGATATAGAGGCCGTGGAAGAAGAGGTCCCCGATGGAGACGTTCGCGGTTACGCCGTAGATGATCATTGTGATCGAGGGCGGGATGACAAGCGCGATGGTTGATGCAATCGAGTTTACGGAGGCTGCGTACCCGCGTGGGTAGCCGCGCTTAACCATCTGCGGAATCATGATCTTGCCGACGGAGCCGGCGTCGGCAACCGCCGAACCGGAGATGCCTCCGAAGATCATGTGGGTCACGATCGTAACGGCAGACAGGCCGCCCTTCATGGGACCAATCAGGGCGTAGGCAAAGTTAATCAGTCGGGTCGTGATGCCGCCCGCGTTCATGATCGAGCCGGCGAGCACGAACATGGGGATTGCGAGAAGGGGGAAGGAGCGCAGGCCGGAGAGCATGCGCTGCGCTCCAAGCTCGAGCGGAATGTCCGTGAAGAAGAACATGCCGCCAATGGAGGACAGCCCGATTGCGATCGCGATTGGCAGGCCCAGAAGGATGAAGAGTGCGAAAGCACCGAAAAGCATAACTGGCATTAGTTCTTCTCCTCCGTGGCCGCTGCGTCGCTGGTCGAGACGGCCCTTGATCCGTTGGCGGGCTCAGGCTCCGGTTCCGGGTTTTCGTCCTCGAGAGATTCGACGACGGCGGCTTCTTGCTCTTCGACGAGGGTTGCGCCCTCGTCCTCGTCGTCGTCGACAAATGACTTCGGATGCCGCTCTTCCCACTGGGGCGTACTCGTCACGATGTTGGCGATCCGCTCGGCGCAGAAGAGAACGACGATCGCGCACCCGATGGGCGCCGCGATGTACATCCACGACATGGGTACGTCCATGCCCAGCGATAGCGTGAGCCCCGAGAGCTTCTGGCGGCCCGCGGATTCGAGGAGGCCGAGCGAGAAGTAGCCAATGATTGCCATCGTGAAAGCGGTGGCAAGGTAGATGAGAACCTGCATGACTTTGATGCCGATCGGCGGGAGCTTCATGATGAAGTACTCGACGGAAATGTGTTCGTGGCGCCTGACGCCGATGGGGATAACGAGCATGACAGCCCACACAAACATGAGGGTGGCTAGTTCATCGGACCACGAGGTCGCGTTGTTGAACACGTAGCGCATGATGACCTGGTACATGAGCACAGCGGCCATGAGTGCCAAGAATGCGGACGCGATGATGAGGCAGATACGTTCGATAACGTCCATGACGCGGTGTAGTACAGCCATCAGGGCACCATAATCAGTTTGAGGATGTCGCCCGGGCCGTTCTTGGCCATGTCCGTGATCATGTCCGCGCCCTCTTCAAGGGAGACGACGGCGGACACGAGGATCTCGGGGATATCCGGGTAGGTCGCGAGTAGGTCAAGCGCCGTTGCGAAGTCTTGCGTCTGGTACATCGCTGTACCGAGGATGGCCTGCTCCTTGACCTGAAGTTTACCCACATGGACGGGAACCTCGAGGTTGAAGACGGCGACCTGCACTAGTGCGCCGCCCTGGCCAACCCTGTCGAGGCCGATCGCGATGAGTTCAGGAACGCCTGCCGCGACGAACACGGCGTCGTACGTGTCATCGCCGAGCTCGTCGGGGGTTCTCACGTGGGCGGCGCCGAGCGCTTCCAGCTTTTCTTTGAGGAACGCGCGCGGCTCGCTGACGGTGACTTCGGTGCCGTTGTGCGACAGAACCCGTGCGATGAGTGCGCCGATCGTTCCGCCGCCGAGCACGAGCGCTGTCTTCTGCTTGCGCTCGCCCAACTGGCGCACGGCGTGTGCGGCGACGGCGATTGGTTCGGCCAAGCCGAGGTGCTCATCCTTGATGGAGTCGGGCGCGGCGATGAGCGTGTAGGCGGGAACCTCGACGTAGTCAGCAAAGGATCCCGGCCACTCGGCGACGCCCAGCATGACCTTCTCGCGGCACAGGTGGTAGTTGCCTTCGGCGCACAGATCGCACGTGCCGCAGGGCTTTTGCGGGTCGATGACGACGCGGTCGCCCTCTGCGAAGTCAGACACGCCTTCGCCCACTTCGTGAACGATACCGCCGCCCTCGTGGCCGGAAATGAGGGGAGGGACGCGGAAAAGGTGTGTTCCTCGGAGTGCTGACAAGTCTGAGCCACACACGCCCGTCGACGTCACGCGAACGACGACGTTACCTTCGGCAGCGTGCGGCACTTCCAATTCAACGACCTCTGCTAAGCCGTCGGTATTGAACTTAATTCCTCTCATGAGGCTTCTCTCCTAGCATCATTGCTCGGGTGCGATATGTGATGCGCATCGCAATCGTTGGACCATCGTCCTGACGATGAGAATACTGTATCCGGTCATACCAGTTGCCGCAACGAGATTTGGAAACTTTTCTGATGCGGTATAATTTTCCTAGACGGCAATCAGGGCATAACACCCGGTAAATGAGCTTTACGACGGGTTTGCCATGGGTCGTCAGCCGTGTAACAGAGGAGCGACAATGCCGCGACGTGCACCGATTGTGCGACAGCCGTCCCTCTCTGCCCAAGTGACCGAGGACTTGCGCCATCGCATCCTCAATGACGGCATGAAGGCAGGCGAGCAGCTGCCATCCGAGCGCGAACTGTGCGACTACTACGGTGTCTCAAGAACGGTCATCCGAGAGGCGATCAAGGTGCTGACGGCGAAGGGGCTCGTCGAGTCCATTCCCGGTTCCGGCATCGTCGTGCGACTGTCAGAGATTAGCGACGTCACCGAGGCATTGCGGATCTTTCTTCGGCAGGGCACCTCCCTCGATTACGCCAATCTTCACGAAGTGCGTGTTGCGCTCGAGCTCGCAGTCGCGGCGAAGGCGGCCACGGTGGCCAGCAGCGAGGATATCGAGCGGCTTCTTGAGCTATGCGACGAACTCAAAGATCTCCAAGGCGACATCCCGCGAGCCTCGCGCAACGACTTTTATTTCCACAAGACGATCGCCGAGGCCACGAACAATGAGTTCATGGTCGCGATGTTCGACGTTTTAGAAGGCGCGCTCATGGAAACGCGCGTGGCCACATTCGGAATGGAACCGAGCAGAATCCGCCGAGTTGCGAAGGCACATCGTGCCATCGCTCTTGCGATTGCCGACCGCGATCCTGACGCGGCGCGCCAGGCCATGCTCGACCATCTGATCGAGGTCAAGACCACCTGGGATCAGCACCCGGAGCACCTCACGGGCCACCCGCAAGAGTGAAACACGCCATGTTTGACCTGCGATTTTGCTAATTCTCACGCGCGTAAAACCGCGAGTTGGCGGGCATCCCCACAGTTAATCTGGTTTAAAGCGGTTTATTACAATTTGGTGACGAAACTGGAAGACCCCTACCTCGTTTGAGAGTGTGGAATGCACTAGGGGCATGCACGCCGCCCCCGCGTGTCACGATGACACCATCGAGCACCGCGAATTGACGTCAACGCAGGAAAGAGTGATAACCAGCTCGGCACGGTTTCGAGCGATCACACCGACCCTGTTCGTGGTCCCGCGCAAAATTCACCTGCGTGTTGCCGTCACGTTTTACCGATTTATCTGAAGGACTATATGTGCCCAGAGTCGGCCTACGCCCGCAATTCAATCAAAATGAAGAGGAAGTGGAGTGAAAGCCCTTCGTTGCACCAATGTTTATAAAGTGTTCGGCAAAGATCCGGACCGCGCCGTCGAGCACCTGAAAGCCGGTGGCTCCCGCGCTGATTTGCCCGACGACGTTACGGTGGCAGTCGACGACGTCACGCTCGAGATCGAGGAAGGCGAAATCTTCGTGGTGATGGGGCTATCCGGCTCCGGCAAGTCCACGCTTTTGCGAACACTGAACGCGCTCGGCCCTGCGACCTCCGGCACCATTCACATTGGCGATCAGGAGATCACCGGGATGTCGCTCAAGGAGATCCGCAAGCTCCGCGAAGAGCGCATGTCGATGGTCTTCCAGCACTTCGGGCTCCTGCCCCACCGAACCGTTCTCGAAAACGCGGCCTACCCGCTCGAGATTCAGAAGGTCCCCCGCGCCGAGCGCGAAGCGCGCGCGATGGAGGCGCTGAAAACCACAGGCCTCGAAGGCCGCGAGAATGCCTACCCGGACGAGCTCTCGGGCGGTATGCAGCAACGAGTCGGATTGGCGCGAGCGCTCACGGCTGACGCGGACATTCTCCTCATGGACGAAGCATTCTCCGCACTCGACCCCCTCATCAGGAGGGACATGCAAGAGTTGCTCCTCGAGATTCAGGCCCAGAAGCGCCGGACGATCGTCTTCATCACCCACGACCTCAACGAGGCCATGTACGTGGGCAACCGGATCGCCGTCATGCGCGATGGGCAGGTCGTCCAGGTTGGCACCGCCGAGGAGATCCTCACCAGCCCGGCGAACGACTACATCGCTCGCTTCATCCAAGACGTCGACCGCACGCGCGTCATCCTGGCCTCAACCCTGATGCGTCAGCCCGAAACCCGCATTTTCACGGGCGACGGCCCGCGCGTCGCACTCAAGAAACTGGAGGAGTGGGACGAAGAGGCAGGGTGGGTCACCGATTCCGGCACGCGTAAGCTGCGCGGCATGATCCACACCGACGACGTCGTTCGCGCCTTGCACGACAACCCGGGTCTGACGAGCACCGAGGGCCTGCTTCGCCGGGACTTCGTCTCGGTTCACCCGAATGACACGCTGGCCGACGTCATCGCGCTGTCCGCCGGCACGCCGATCACCATTCCCGTCGTCGACGACGACGGCAAGCTGGCGGGAATCATTCCGCGCATCGCCGTGCTCATTGCGCTGTCGACTGTGGATGAAGACGACGGAGGCGAGGGGGCCACGGACCCCGCGGCTGACGAGCAGATGGAGGACGCACTGTGACACGAGACGATCTACTATTCTCAATTCCTCTCGGTAGCTGGGTCGATTCAATCGTCCGATGGATGATCAGGTCGTGGGAGGTTTTCTTCGACTTCATTGGCAAGATCCTCATCGAGATCTATCAGGCGATCTACTGGGTGCTCTCCACTCCGCCGTTCTGGGTCCTGATCATCGTGTTCGCGGCGCTCGCCTTCTTTGCCAAGGGGTGGAAGCTCGCGCTCGGCACGGCGCTCGGATTCCTCTTGATCTACGCGATGTTCCAATGGGATAACGCCATGTCCACTCTCGCTCTAGTGATCGAAGCCTCGGTGATCGCCACGATTTTCGGCGTCCCGCTCGGTATTTTGGCGGCGCGCGTTCGCTGGATTTCCTACCTGACCAGACCCGTCATGGACTTCCTGCAAAGTATGCCCGCCTTCGTCTACCTCATCCCCTTCGTCATGATCTTCTCGGCCGGAATCGTGCCGGGAATCGTGGCGACTGTCCTTTTCGCAATCGCACCCGCCGTGCGCTTCACGGAGTTGGGAATCCGCCAAGTGGATGCATCGGTTGTCGAAGCGAGCTACGCCTTCGGAGCAACTCCGGGCCGCGTGCTCAGGCAAGTTCAACTCCCGCTCGCGATGCCCACCATCATGGGCGGTATTAACCAGGTCATCATGCTCTCGCTCTCGATGGTCGTGATCGCCGGCATGGTTGGCGGCGGAGGTCTCGGTAACGCCGTCGTCAGCTCAATCCAACGCGTGAATATTTCACTCGGCGCGGAGGCCGGTCTCGCCGTCGTCATCCTCGCAATGTTCCTTGACCGCGTGACGTCCGCATTTGGAAGCAAAACAAAGCGCACGTCCTAACACCTACCCACAATGTCAATCAATGAAAGGTATACATGTTTTCCAAGAAAGCATTGGCAATCGGTTCGGCAATGGCTCTGTCCGTAACGCTCGCTGCCTGCTCCTCCGACTCGGACTCGCAGGACGGCGGTCAGGATACGGCTGTTGAAAAGTCACTGAGCGTTGGAGTCCCCTCGGGTTGGGACGAAGGCATCGTCGTCTCCCACATGATGGCAATCGCCCTCGAAGAGCAGGGATACACAGTGGACCTGACAGACGCCGACATCGGCGTTGTCTTCACCTCCATCGCCTCGGGCGATATGGACCTCCTGTTCGATGCCTGGCTGCCCCTCACGCACGGCGATTACATCGACCAGTACGGCGATTCGCTTGAGGACTTGGGCATTTGGTACGACGACGCCAAGCTCACGATCGCCGTCAACAACGACGCGCCCATCACCTCCCTCGCGGAGCTGGCGGACAACGCGGACGTGTTCAACAACGAGATCGTCGGAATCGACGCCGGCGCTGGTCTGACGCAGACCACCGAGAACGCCGTGATTCCGCAGTACGGCCTTGAAGGCATGAACTTCAAGATCTCCTCCACGGCCGCGATGCTCGCCGAGCTCGATTCGGCGATGGCCTCGGGCGACGACATCGTCGTCACGTTGTGGACCCCGCACTGGGCATACGGTGCCTACGACATCCGCGACCTTGAGGATCCCGAGGGCTCGCTCGGTGGCGCTGAGGAGCTCCACACGTTCGCGCGTGATGGCTTCGCCGCCGACCACCCCGAGGTTGCCGAAATGATCGGAAACTTCGAGCTGACGGCCGAGGAACTCTCGGACGTCGAGAACTACGCGCTCAACGAGAATGCCGACCAGCCGGTCGAGCAGGCTATTGCCGCGTGGCTCGATGAGAACCCCGAGGTTCGCGACCGCATGAACCTGGGCTAAAACCAACCGCTAGGTCACCTAGCAGGGCGGGTGCTTTCTGATGAAGGCACCCGCCCTTTTGGTGCCAGTGCTCTCTGCCCTGGACGAGTGACGGGCTGCCATTCGCGCCGGGCTGCCATTCGCGCCGGGCTGGCGCGCCCGCTGGCTGGCGTCTTCCGCACGCGCCCGCGGGCGTGCCGTAGACTTGTCCGCGGGGCTCCCGCCCGCCGGTCGCCCCACACAACCGATTGAGGAGCCCGATGTCTCGCATTGGATTTGACCGCAATAAGTACATTGAGATGCAGTCCGCCCACATTTCGCAGCGGCGCAAGGACGTCGGCGGCAAACTCTACCTCGAAATGGGCGGCAAGCTCTTCGACGACAACCACGCCTCCCGCGTCCTTCCCGGATTCATGCCGGACAACAAGATCGCCATGCTTGAGCAGATCAAGGACGACATCGAGATCCTCGTCTGCCTCAACGCCAAGGACATCGAGCGGCAAAAGAAGCGCGCCGACTTGGAGATCTCCTACGAGGACGATTTGCTGCGCCTGATCGACGTCTTTCGCGAGCGCGGATTCCTTGTGGAGAATGTGGTGGTGACGCAGATCAGCGACGAGAACCATATCGCCCACGCCTTTTCGGGCCGCCTCCGCCGACTTGGCCTCAAGGTTTTCCACCACCACTCGATTGCGGGTTATCCGTCCGCCACGAAGCGCATTGTCTCCGACGAGGGCTTTGGCTCGAACGACTACGTGCCCACCTCCCGAGACCTCGTCCTCGTCACGGCCCCCGGCCCTGGCTCGGGCAAGCTCGCCACCTGCCTGTCGCAGGTCTACCACGAGTACCGGCGCGGCATCCCGGCCGGGTACGCCAAGTTCGAGACCTTCCCGATCTGGAACCTGCCGTTGAAGCACCCGGTCAACCTCGCCTACGAGGCCGCCACCGCGGATCTCGACGACAACAACGTCATCGACCCCTACCACCTGCAGGCATACGGCGAGCAAGTCACGTCCTACAACCGCGACGTCGAGGTCTTCCCGCTCCTCGAAGCGCTGCTAGAGATGATGCTCGGCAAATCGCCCTACAAGTCGCCCACCGACATGGGCGTCAACATGGTCGGGCACTGCATTTGCGACGACGACGTGGTGCGCGAAGCGTCCAAGCAGGAGATTATCCGCCGGTACTACAAGGCATTGGTGGACGAAGAGGTCAACGATCTGGATCCGGTGCAATCCGAGCGCATCGCGATCGTCATGTCGAAGGCCAAGACGTCCACGGAGGATCGCCGCGTGATCCTGCCAGCGCTCGCGATTCAGGAGGAGACCGGAGAGCCTGGCTCCGCGATCGAGCTGCAAGATGGCACGATCATCACCGGCAAGACGTCCGAGCTTCTGGGCTGTTCGGCAGCGATGTTGCTCAACGCCCTTAAGCATCTGGCAGGGATCCCGGACGATCACCTGCTCCTGTCACCCGAGTCGATTGAGCCGATTCAGACGCTCAAGACCCAGCATCTTGGCTCACGTAACCCGCGTCTGCACATGGATGAGGTGCTCATCGCGCTGTCCGTGTCGGCCTCCGAGTCGGAGGATTCGCGCCGCGCGCTCGACGAGCTGCGCAATCTCGAGGGCTGCAACGTTCACACCACCACGATCCTAGGCTCGGTGGACGAGGCCATTTTCCGCAATCTTGGCATTCTCGTGACCTCCGAGCCGCGCTACCAACGCAAGACTCTCTACCGTAAGCGCTAGCCTCCCCCTCCCGGTTGAGGTCGATTCGCCAGAACCGACTAGGCTGATCCCAGTAGTTATTGAAGGAGGCGCATGAGCGAGCGGGCCCATTTCGCGGGTACTGATCTTGGGCTCACCACAGCCGAGGTGGCAGAGCGCCGCCGAGATGGGCGGGCGAACGAGCTTCCCCCGCGCACCGGCAAGTCGGTTAAGCAGATCGTCCAGCAAAACGTCTTTACGCGCATCAACGCGATCCTGTCGGTCCTGTTCGTCATGGTGTTGGCAACCGGGTCAATCATCAACGGAGCCTTCGGCCTGCTTATCATCGTCAACTCCGGCATCGGCATCATTCAGGAGCTGCGCGCCAAGCGCACGCTCGACTCCCTGACGATCGTGGGAGAGGAGCATCCGCGCGTGTGGCGCGACGGATCGCTGACCGAGGTCACCCAAGAAGAACTCGTTCTCGACGACGTAGTCAGAGTCGGCGCTGGCAACCAGATCGTCGTCGACGGCGTCGTGGAAACGTCCGAATACCTGTCCGTCGACGAATCGAACCTCACCGGCGAATCTGATGCCGTGCGCAAGGAGCGCGGCGACCAGATTATGTCCGGCTCCTACGTCGTGTCGGGCTCGGGCGACTACACGGTGACGAAGGTGGGCGCGGAGTCGTATGCGGCCAAGCTCGCGGCGGAGGCTTCGCGCTTCTCGCTCGCGCATTCCCAGCTCCAGGCGGGCATCAACACGATTCTCAAATACATCACGTGGGTGCTCATCCCCGTCGGCATTCTGACGGTGATCTCGGCCGTGCGCGGCGGGGTGACCGACTGGCGCGCGGTGGTCCTCGAAATCACCGGAGCGCTCGTGCCCATGGTGCCCGAGGGCCTCGTGCTCATCACGTCCACGGCCTTTGCGCTCGGCGTGATCCGGCTCGGTCAGCGCAAGTGCCTCGTCCAGGAGCTACAGGCGATCGAGGGGCTGGCGCGGGTCGACGTCGTGTGTGCCGATAAGACCGGCACGCTGACGGAAAACAGGCTCGAGTTCTCCGAGATCGTCGTGGTCGAGGGCTGCGAGGAGTCGATCGAGGAATGCGAGGAAATTCTCGCGCACCTGCTCGCCACCGACCCCGACCCGAACTCCACCGCAACCGCGATCATCGAACGCTTCCCGCTCGATGGCCCGCAGTGGAGCGTGGGCCCGCGTCAGCCGTTTACCTCGGCAAAGAAGTGGTCCGGAACTACGTTCATTAACGACGACGGCACCATCACCTCGTGGATTCTCGGCGCGCCTGACGTGCTGGCCGGCGAGCACCCCTCGGGCGCCGTCGCGGAGGAGATTGGTTCGACAGGGCGCCGCGTGCTCCTGCTCGCGCACTCGCCCGAACCCGTGGACGCCGCGAATGCCCCGGTGCAGGTCCGCCCGGTGGCGCTGCTCGTGCTTGAACAGAAGATCCGCCCCGACGCCCACGCGACCCTCGAATACTTTGCCGAGCAGGAGGTGGAGGTCAAGGTGATCTCGGGCGACAACGCGGCGTCGGTGGGCGCCGTGACGCAACGCCTTGGAATCACGGCGGGGCAGACGGTGGACGCGCGCCACATCGACGAGGCCTCATTCGCCGACATCATCGAGGGCAACCGCGTCTTTGGCCGCGTGCGCCCCGACCAGAAGCAGGACATGGTCAAGGCCCTGCAAACCAACGGTCACACGGTGGCCATGACGGGCGACGGCGTGAACGACGTTCTCGCCCTCAAAGACGCCGACATCGGGGTAGCGATGGGCTCGGGCTCAGCCGCCACGCGGGCCGTGGCCAAGATCGTGCTCCTCGACAATCGGTTCGCGACCCTGCCGCACGTCGTCGCTGAAGGGCGCCGCGTGATCGGAAACATCGAGCGCGTGGCGAACCTGTTCCTGACGAAAACGATCTACTCGGCGATGCTCGCGATGCTCGTGATCATCGCGGCGGTGCCGTTCCCCTTCGTGCCGATCCACGTGACGATTACCGGCTGGTTCACGATCGGCATCCCGGCATTCCTGCTGGCTCTGCCGCCGAACCACAACCGGGCGCGGCCAAACTTCGTGCCGCGCGTGCTCAGATTCGCGATCCCGGCCGGGCTCATCGTGGGCACGTCCGCGTTCCTCACCTACATGGTGGTCTCGGGCTGGAATGTGCCCGAGGAGCACACCCAGGAATCGACGGCGGCGCTACTGGCCCTGATCATCCCCTCGACGTGGGTGGTGGCGACGATCGCTCGTCCGCTCTCGCCGTGGAAGCTGCTGCTCGTGATCCTGCCGCTGATCGGCTACGGGATCATCTTTAACTGGTCGCTCACGCAGCGCCTGTTCTTCCTCGACTCGTCGAACTCTGGCATGATGCTTCAAGCGACGATGATCGGCCTCATCGCAGCCGCCTGCATCGAGGCGCTGTGGTGGATCGTGCGCGCGCGGTCGGGCACCATGACGCCGCTGTGGAAGCCCGAGCCGTTCTTTGAGCGCCACGACGGCGACCCCCGCGGCGCAGCTGCCAACGACGCAGACCGCGCGGTGATCGACGTCGCCACGCCGGCAACCGTCACGCAGGTCAACTCGAAGGAGATTCGATGAAGGTACATGTTCGCTACTTTGCCGCCGCAGCCGACTACGCGGGCGCGGACTCCGAGGAGATTGAGATCGAGGACGGCGCGAGCGTCGGCGAGCTCGCCGAGGCGATCAAGAGCGCACGCCCAGACTCCGAGCGGCTGGCCAAGGTGCTGGACGTGGCGTCCTTCCTCGTGAACGGCAAGCGCGCTGAGGCGGGTGACGTTCTCACTGGCACGCCCGACGTGGACGTGCTTCCGCCATTTGCCGGCGGCTCACCCGACGCCGCGTGGATGGTTCGATGATCGCGCCACTTGTTGAGCCGGGCGCCGAGCTCACGGAGGCTCAGCGCGAGCGGTTCGCCCGCCACATCAGCTTGGCGGAGATTGGCGAGGTCGGCCAGCGCCGGCTCCTGAACGCCCGGGTGCTCATGGTCGGCGCGGGCGGGCTCGGCTCCACCGCGCTGACGTACCTGGCGGCCGCCGGTGTGGGCGCGATTGGGATCGTCGACGCCGACCGAGTCGACCTATCCAACCTCCAGCGCCAGATCATTCACTCAACGGCGGCAATCGGGGAGCTGAAGGTCGACAGCGCCGCGCGGCGTCTGATCGAGCTCACCCCGGACCTCGAGGTCACCACCTACCCGCTGCGCCTGACGGCAGAGAACGTCGACGAGGTCCTGGGCGGCTGGGATCTCGTGATCGACGGAACCGATAACCTGCCCACGCGCTACCTCGTCTCGGATGCGGCCGTGCGGCTAGGCATGCCCGAGGTCTTTGGAAGCGTGCTCCAATGGGGCGCGCAAATCTCGGTGTTTTGGACGGGGGAGAGGGCTGTTGCGGCGGGGTTCCCCGGCCCGAATGGCCTGAGCCTGCGAGACGTGTTCCCCGAGGAACCTCCTGCGGGCGCCGTGCCGAAGACGGCCGACGTCGGCATCATGGGAAGCGTCCCGGGAATGGCCGGCACGCTCATGGCCTCAGAGGCGATCAAGCTGATCACCGGGGCGGGCGACCTCCTCGTGGGTCGCATCCTCTACGTGGATACGCTCGGCGTCAAGACCGCCGAGATCCCCTTCGCCCCGCGCTAGTCGGCCCGGGAGAAGTGGCGCGCCAGCTCCATCGCGCGCTCCTGATCGAGCGCCGCGAGGTACGGCAACGGATTGATTCCTGCGACCTCAACGAAGTCCGTCAGCATCATGCGGACGGTGTCGCGTAGCTCTTCGGGATCCCACGGCTTTGCGATGTAGTGATCCAGATCGGCGTCGTTGACTGCACGCACGGTGTCCGTCAGATCCGCCTGACCAGTTACGAGAACCTTGCGCGTCATCGCCGTGCGGTCATCGTCCATCATCTGCACGAGAAACTCCACGCCCGTGGTGCCCGGCATGCGGTGATCGCATAGTGCCAGCGCGATCACGTCGCCGTCGGCGTCCACTTCGTCGACGACGTCCCACGCGTCATCCACGTCCTCCGTCGGCTCGATACGCACAATACTGGCGAAATCGATGAGGTCGCGTTCGATTGAGGCTCGAACCTCCGGCTCATCTTCAACAATCAAAATCGCGAGTTTCATTCTTCCTCCATTATTCGTGGCATGATGCCTGATTCGGTCGGGTTAAGGTTTGCGTGCGGCGGGGACTCGGCGAGCGGGGGATCGGCGCTCAGCGGTGACTCGGCAAGTGGGGGATCGGCGTCGTTGATGGGCCCGTGAATTGGCAGGATCACCGTGAAGGTGGTGCCGCTCGGGCTCGAGCTCATGTCGATCGTGCCCTGGTGACGGCTGACGATCGACTGAACCACCGACAGTCCGATGCCCATACCGAAGCGCACCTGCCCGTTCTTCGTGGTGAAGCGCGGCTGATACAGGTTCTCCTGGAGTTCTTTCGAGATGCCCGGGCCGTTGTCGGAGATCCGTACGAACACGCGATCGTCGTCCACGGAGCCGGTGCTGATGGTGATGCGCGCGTCCTCCTGATCCATCATCGCCTCGGCCGCGTTGGCGATGAGGTTCGTCCACACTTGCGAAATCTGCCCCGGGTGGCACGTGATGAGCGGCAGCGAATGGTAGTCGCGCTTGACCTCCACGTTGAATATCTTGTGGGAGAGCAGCCGAAGGGTGTCATCGAGGCCGGTATGGATGTCCACATCGGTGATCGGATCGCCGTCCGGGCGAGCATACGAGCGCAGGGAGGCCACGAGCTCGGTGATGCGGTTCGTGGCCGTGGAGACGTTGCGCAACCCGGTTCCGATCGACGCCGCGAGCTCGATCGTCTCAAAGTCGATGTTGCGGGCGCGCTTGATCTCCTTCGCGAACGCGGGATCGTGAAGGCCGGCGAGCACGAGGCGCTGGGCCACGCTCCGGTCCTTCGTCACTTGCTCCAGTTCCCGGCGAATCTGGCGCGCCTCGCGGGTAGTCACCGACTTCGAATCGTGCGCGGCTTGAACTGCGGCGAGGGTCCGGCGCGCCCACTTCTTGTCTGGCGCGAGGTCGAGCAGGTTAACGACGTCGTTGAAGAGGTGATCCGACGTTCGGTCAATCGCGGCCATCGGGTTGTTGAGCTCGTGCGCGACGCCGGCCGCGAGCTCACCGAGCGAGGCGAAGCGAGCCTGGGTCATGAGTTCCGTACGGGCAGCCTCAAGGTTGTGGAGCGCGGTAGCGAGGTTGGCGCGCTCGCGCTCAAGTTCGGCGGTGAGCTCATGCTGCTCGATCTGAATGTCTTCGGCTCTGCGCAAGCGCCGGTCAAAGGATCGAACGAACAGCGCGGCCACGAGCGCCGGCACCGCCGGGTCATGGTTCCAGATGTAGTTCAACTGCTCGAAGGTCAACTGCACGGTCACCACGTTCGTGGTGGTTTTCGAGGTGAAGAATGCTTCGCGGCCCGAGGTCAGGGCGAGCATGCCGATCAGCCGGCCGGTCGTGGCGTGATGCATGATGACGTCGCCAGCGCCCGAGGACCGTTCGAGTGAGACCTGCCCGGACAGCGCCAGCATCACTTCTTCGACGCGATGTCCCTCGGTGGTGAGCGCAACGTTCGGCGGGAAGTGCACGCGCGGCTGGTAGCCGAGCAGCCGGTCCGCGATCGCCACGATCTCGTGCACGATTTCCAGATCCGACATGTCGATGTTGAGCGCAAACCGCTCGTCCGCCGTCGCCCGTTCGCGCTTGCCCGTCTTGGCCCGCGTGTTCTTGCGGTACCTGCGCAACTGCGTGCGGATTTCGCGCGTGAAGACCTTTTGCCGAAGCTCAGGCAGGAATGCCACGAGGTCGAGGCGCGAGTTGTGCGCCAACGAGTCAAGCCCGGTGATGTCTCGTTCCACGGTCAGCACGACGATGCGGACGTCGTCGTGCTCCTCGGCGTCGAGGAAGTCGTGGATGGGGTGGTCTTGCCCAACGCCGTCGGCGCCTACGGTCATGGTGATGACGGCGAGCTCGTCGAGCTCGGGCTCCAGCCGATCCACATCCTCAAAGGATGCGACCCGGTGGATCTCGCACTCGCCCTGCAGCCCCTGCGCGAGCCACGGCGTAATGCCCGCCGTGAGGTCGTCGTCGCCGATCACAACGACGTCGAGTGGGCGCGAGTCAACCTCCGAGCTGCCGTGCTCGGAGGGAGGAATCACGCCCAGATACGTCATGAAAGCAAGCCCATGGCGTCCCAGATCGGAGGCAGACCGAAGATGAGCAGGAGCGTGGCGACCGTGCCCACGACCATGCCGAGCAACGCCATATCGGAAATCTTGATTTCACCGGTCGAGTAGGCGATGGCATTCGGAGGCGTGGAGATCGGCATCGACATGCCCAGCGAACAGGCGATAGCGACGACGGCCGCAACCGTGATCGTGTTGATGCCATCGAGGGACACGGCCAGCGAGACGGCGAGCGGAACCAGCAGGTTCGCGGCTGCGGAGTGCGAGATAACGTTCGCCATGCCGAAGCCGATGAGGCCAAGGATTGCCACGATAGCAACGCCGCCGAGCGACTCCCACGGAACGGAGGAGACGAGCCATTCGTCCAAGCCCGTGGCGCCCACGCCCGTGCCCAGTGCGATACCGCCGGAGACCAGCCAGAGCACCGGCCAGTCAAGGGCCTTGATATCCGCGCCTGCCATGACCTTCAGGCACAGCAGAGCGACGACGGGGAAGAAGCCCACGGTGTTCGAGGAGACTCCGTGGAGCGGCTCCGTCATCCACAGCAGGATCGTCAGGCCGGCGATGGCGTAGAAGATCTTGGCGTTCGTGGAGCGGTCCCAGTTCGAATCCATTTCCACCTTGATCGTGGCGTCCTTGGGTAGGAACACGAAGGAGAGGAAGAGCCAGGAGAAGAACAGAATGACGAGCATGAAAGGGATCGCCATGATCATCCAGTCCACGAACGAGACGGTGATCCCGCGCTCGGCGAGCGCGCCAATGGCGATGGCGTTTGGTGGCGTGCCGACGGGCGTTCCGATGCCGCCCACGTTTGCCGCCAATGGGATGGACAGCGCTACGCCAGCTCGCGCCTTGCCCTCCGGCAGACCCCTCAGAATCGGCGCGACGACGGCGAACATCGTGGCCGTGGTTGCCGTGTTTGACATGAACATGGACAGCAGGGCGGTGATGATCATGAGCCCGGCGGTGGTGGCGCGCGCGTTATCCGAGAACGGCCTGAGCATGACTGATGCGAGGTTCTTATCAAGGCCGTACTTCTCGGCGCCGTGCGCGATCATGAAACCGCCGAGGAACAGGATGATGACTGGGTTTGCCAAGGCCGCGAAATAGGACGCGGCGGGCAGCGAGGCTTCGGCGAGCGCGGGGTCGCCGGCTCCTGGGTCAACGATCGCACCCTGAGAGACGAGTATGACCTCGAGGAAGATGACGAGCACCGCCGTGGCGGTTAGGGGAATCGGCTCGGTAATCCAGAAAACGATCGCTAGCAAGAAGATGGCCAACATGCGTTCGCCGGGCGGGGCCAGATTAGGAATATCCACCAACAGTGGGAAGAGGAACGCGATCGCGCCTAGGACGAGGCCGATCTTTTCCTTGGTGCCGATCTTGGCACGCCGTTGCGTGACAGGCGGCTTGGTCGACCTGTGGCGGACGGGCCGCGGGCGGCGGGCGGGTTTACGCGTTACTGGCCGTTCGGCGTCTGGTGTGGAGTTCGTGAGCGCATCATCAGTCATATGATTAATATAGGGGCTAAATCACAGCCGTGTTGGGTCTAACGGCTCTCGGAATAGGCCATCGCAGGGTTCGTGATGAGCGGCCGAAGTGCCGGAGGCGCGGGTGGCGTGTGCCGGGCAAGAATCTGGGTGTTGTGGCTGGTCGGATAGCGCTTTTGGGTGCCGCGCACACCCGCTCAGAATTTCCCAGACAATTCCCAGACTGAATCAATAGATATCTAAGGGTCGGTGTGCATACTAGAGATATCGCAAAGGAAGATCCCTTTTAGATTTACCTTTCGTGTGTGTGATGCTGAATAACGTGACACACAGGCTGGAGAAGAAATTTGTGCAGTCTTCTCATAACGGCCAGTGTGTCTGCCCGAGGCGGGCGACCTGATTGCGTGGATGGTCGCCCGCCTCTTTAATGCTCTAAAACCCTGACGTGGCACGTTCTGACATGGCAAGGCCTCACATGGCAACGATCGATCAGGCACGCAAAAGGGCGGAGGTTTGACCCTCCGCCCTTTTGGTTAGCTTATCTAGCTCGTGCGCTTATGCGCGCTTACGACCAGACATGCCGAGGTAGATTCCAATGAAGATGATTGCCACGATCGTGACCACGACCCAACGGACCCAATCGATACCAGCCGTATCAGCCGGATAGCCGGACAGCTGGAGGATCAGGTTACCAACGACGACACCGGCAACACCGAGTGCGACGGTGGCAGCGACGGAGACCTTGTGGCCATCCTTGCGGATGAACTTTGCGAGGAATCCAATGACCGCGCCGAAAATAATCGTTCCAATAATGTTAAACATCGTAGTGACCTCTCTTTCGATAGTGCAGCTCCACGAGTTTGCCCGCTTCGCTATATCACTGATGTCCAATATACCGGTCATGGGCCTGGGGTTGTAACGTGGTACGGCACGTTCACCCACCGCGTATTTGTTGGTAACGTTGGCAAAAAGTCCGTTACGGCGTAATTATTGTAGCATGATTCGACAACAGTTCGGAATCATTCAACGTTGAACGACCCGTGCCTGTCAGCAGACCGCACGGTTCTCGTAGCGTTGAGCGCTGGCGTCGAACACGACCCCTATTAATCCCCGGCAGGGCGGGGAGAAATTGGAATGAGGCGCATCTGCATGGCCTTCATTTCGGCGACGATATCCACCCCTGTGGTCAGTGCGAGGTCGGCTGCAGCAGCGCTCGTAATCGTGGCATGAATCGGTGAATGAGTACCAATATCGATTCGGACGTCGACCCCGGCCGCACCGGCCTCGATCGACGTGACGGTGCCGGATATCACATTGCGAATTGAGCCCGGCGCGGGCGTCGTTCGTAGGGAGACGGCCCGCGGGTCGAAAACAGCGGCCGCGCGATCGCCCTCGGATACGTCGGTGAGCATCCCATGGATCCGGAGGTCGGTGCCGTCCAGAACCAGCGATCCGTTCTCGATGTGCCCGAACTGCATGTTGAGCCCGGCAAAATCCGCGGCGAACTGGGTGGTAGGCGATGAGAGAACCGACTCCATGGCGCCGATCGTGGCGAGGCGCCCGCCGTCGAGAACGGCCACGCGGTCGGCGAGAATCAGCACGTCGATGAGGTCGTGCGTCACGAGCACCGTGGTCAGCCCCTGAATGCGCCCGGCGACGATGGACCTGAGCGCCGCGCTCGAGGCCGTATCGAGCGCCGCGAACGGCTCATCGAGCAGGAGCAGCTGTGGATCGACCGCCAAGACGCGCGCGAGTGCGGTGCGTTGCGCTTGGCCGCCCGAGAGCTGCCAGGGCGCCTTGTGAGCGTGCTCCGACAATCCGACGGCGGCAAGCTCTGCCTGCGCCCGCGCGTTCGCCTCGGCCTTGGGCACCCCGTTGCATCGCGGCCCGAAAGCGACGTTTTCGAGCACCGACATGTGCGGGAACAACGACGGCGACTGGTCAAGGAACCCCACGGTTTCCGGCGCGTCCACGCGCGATTCCGGGCTGGCGATGTCCCCGGCCAGAAGGCGGATACCCGTGGATTTACCCGATCCGTTCGGCCCGATGATCGCGAGCGTTTCTCCCGCCTTTCCGTGCAGCTCGTAGGCGACGCCGCGCTCGGGAACATCGGCAACAAGGCTAAACGGCGCGGCGTCCTCAAGCAGATGAGTCCCGGGACGAGGGGTAGCCGCCGCGTCGTCGTGATCGGGCTCGGGAACTGACGAAAAGCGCCGCATGTTGCGTGCCTCAAGTACCGTCGTCAGCCCGGTGAGCGCCATAGCGATGAGGATGAGGACGAGCGAGAGGGCGATCGCGGCGTCGGGGTCTTGTTCGCGCTGGAGGTAGACCTCGAGGGGGAGCGTGCGGGTGGTGCCCTGCATGGAGCCGGCGAAGGTGATGGTGGCGCCGAATTCGCCGAGCGAGCGGGCGAAGGCCAAGGCGGCTCCGGATGCGATCGATGGGCCGAGGAGGGGGAGGGTGATGCGCGAAAACTGGATCCACCGGCTGGCGCCGAGGCCACGCGCGGCGTGTTCGAGGTCGGAGCCGGCGGCTTTTGCGGCGGTTTCGACCGTCATGACGAGGTAGGGCAGCGAGACGAAGACTTGGGCGAGTACAACGGCAATGGTCGTGAACGGGATTTGGATACCAAAGGTCTCGAGTGCTGGGCCAAAGACGCCGCGGCGGCCGAACGTCGTCAGGAGTGCCAAGCCGGCCACCACCGGCGGCATGACCAGCGGCACTAACACGAAGGTCCGAGCCGGGGTCAGCCAGCGGGGGCGCCGCGGGGCCTCGGCCGCGCGGGCAAGAATGAGCGCGAGCGGCGTGCCGATCACGAGGCAGATCGCGGTGGCGAGGAGGCACGTGCGCAGGGATAGCCACAGGGCGTCCATCGACGATTCCGTTGCCAGAATCGTGCCGAGATCCGCCCACGGCACGCGTGAGGCCATGCCGAGCAGCGGCAGCGTCAGCGCCAGCAGCGCCAGTAGCGCCGGCAACCAAAACCAGGGCGGGATTCCGCGCAGATGCGAGACCATATCCGTCACAGCCTAGTCGTCGCCGAAGCCGTAGGTGGCCAGAATGTCCCGGCCGGCGTCGGACATGACGGCGTCCATGAACGCGGCGGCGAGCTCGGGGTTCGGTGCGTCCGCGAGGGTGGCGATCATGTAGACGGTGCCCACGGCGGTGATGCCCTCCACCTCGACGATCTCCACGGCATTGCCGGCGAGCAGGGCGTCGGTGAGGTAAACGAGGCCCGCGTCGGCCTCACCGGTTTCCACTTTCGTGCGCACGTCTGTGACCGACTGTTCCTCGGAGACGGGCGTGAAGTCGATCCCGGCGCTCTCGGCGAGCTCGGCGCTGACCGTGCCGCAGGGAACCTGCGGTGCACAGATCACGAAGTTGGCGGCGTTCGCGGATTCGAGGCCGCTTACTCCGGCGGGGTTGCCTGCCGGAACGATGAGGCGCAGGGTGTTTTTGGTGAGCTCCGCGGGTTCGTTCACGAGGTCGGCGGCCACCGCCTTATCCATGTTTGCCACGTTGGCAGACGCGAAGACGTCGGCCGCGGCGCCTGAGCGCATCTTCTCCACCAGCGAGGACGATCCTTCAAATGCGAAGTTCACCTCGACGTCGGGGTAGTCCTGAGCAAAGACGTCCTCGGCAATCTCAGGAAAAGCCGCGTTGAGTGAGGCTGCGGCGAAGACGGTCAGCTCGCCAGCGTCGCTAGTGCCCGCTCCGCCACTGCCTGCTCCGCCAGTGCCAGCTACGTCAGAGCACGCTCCCAGTGCCATGAGCGTCAGCGCGCTCAGATACGCAAACCTGCGAATCGTCATCATATTCTCCAAGGCGCAACGTAGGTCCCTAGGCGCCACCGAGCTGTTGCCCGTCTCGGTGAAAGGACGTGTGACGGCAGTTTCCGCCCTGCCGTGGCGTTCTCTCACTCTAGTCGCATGACGCGCTGCTGGGGCACGATCTTCCAAGCCGGGCGGACGGCGTCGTGAATCATCTGTGAAAAAGAGAACTAGTCCAAGAATTGAGAAATCCTTGACTATTTCATTACCCGATCTAGGCTGGAGGCCATGACTATCAAAGCTGCAGTAGTGACGGTGTCCGATCGTGCCTCGACGGGTGAACGCGAGGATCTCTCGGGTCCGACCGCCGTGCGACGCCTCGAGGAGGCCGGCGTTCAGGTGCTGGAAACGGTCGTGGTTCACGACGACGTTCGCGTGATCGCCGAAGCCATCCAGGAGGTTGCCTACGACGAAATCGACCTCGTCATCACCACCGGCGGCACCGGCATCACGCCGCAGGACTACACGGCGCGCGCGATGGATCCGCTCCTGCGCTTTGACATCCCCGGCATCGCCGAGGCGATTCGCTACAAGGGCATCGAAAAGGGCGTGCCCGGCGCGCTGCTCTCGCGCGGGCGCGCGGGCGTGATGGTCGGCGGCAAGAATCGAACGCTCATCATCAACCTCGCCGGCTCGGTGGGCGCGGTGGAAGACGGCATGGACGTCATCGTCCCCGTCCTCGAGCACGCTGTCGCGCAAATGCGGGGCGCTGATCACTGAGCGCACTGGTCACTGATCACTGAGCTGACGGGCTTAGAAGTCAATCACCTTGACGAGGTCGCCTTCGCTCACGCCCTCCACATCGGCGTTGACGACGGCGAGGACGTCCGCCGCGTGCATGGTTGCCACGAGGTGTGAGCCCGAGCCCAGTTCGTGCACGGGAACGACGACGTCGCCGTCGGCTCCCCGAATAAGCTTCGCCGCGAGGAACTGACGCCGGCCGGCCGGGGTTGACCACGACGCGCCAGCCCGGGCAACGGGGCACTTGGGCGCGGAATCCGCGAGGTCGTCTGGCTGCCCAAGCAGGCGCGCAATGAACGGGCGCACGAACAGCCGGAACGAGACGGCCACCGACACCGGGTTGCCCGGCAGCGCGATGAGTGGAACGTCGCCGGCCATGCCGTGACCCTGCGGTTTGCCCGGCTGCATCGCGACCTTCTCAAACGTCCAGCCGTGGGCGAGGCCGTATTCCTTGACGGGGTCGAAGGCGCCCATCGAAACGCCGCCCGACGTGACGATGAGATCGGCGTCCGCGGGGAGCGCGCGGTCAAACTCTTCTGCCGTATCCGCGACCCGCGCGATCGTCGGCTCGCCGCCGGCCTCGCGAACGAGGAGCGCGAGAAGGGTGGAATTCGAATCGGGGATCATCCCCGGGCCGGGCTTCTCGCCCGGGGCAGCGAGCTCCGAGCCGGTGGCGAGGATTGCCACGCGTGGCCTGCGCACCACCTCGACCTCGCCATAGCCAATCGACGCGAGCGCCGAGAGCGCCCGCGGCCTGAGCACCGTGCCCGCCTCGATCACGCGGGTGCCAGCCGTGAGGTCCTCGCCGGCAAAGCGCACGTTCGCGTTGGGCTTCGGGATGACGTTGATGAGCACTCGACGTGGCATCTTCGAGGCCCCGCGCGGCGCGTCCGTGTCTTCGACCTTCACGACGGCGTCCGCCCACTCGGGCACGGGCGCGCCCGTCATGATCCGGGCGGCAACCGGCAGGTCGTCGTCGTGATCGATCTGCGCGCCGATGTCGCCGGCCGCCACCTCTTGGATGACCGCGAACTCCCACGGGCCCTCGCCGGTGAAGTCTTCGCGGCGAACGGCGAAGCCGTCCATGGCCGAATTGTCGAAGGGCGGCACGGAGAGCTTGGCGATTGCGTCCGCTCCGAGGGTGCGGCCGAGCGCGTCGGCTAGGGGGATGGTTTCGGTGGTGAGGCGGGCGTGGGGCAGGTTGGTGAAGATCTGCTCGCGGTACTCTTCGGGGGTCATCGATGCTCCTAGGCCTGGATGGACCGATCGGTCTCGAACCCGGGGCGTTCCCAGGTGCCCGAGCGCCCGCCGGACTTGCGGGTGATGAGCAGGTCTGTGATGGCGGCCGAGCGGTCGACGCCCTTGACCATATCCACCACGGTCAGCGCGGCCACCGAGGCGGCCGTGAGCGCTTCCATCTCCACGCCGGTGCGGTCGGCCGTGCGAACCGTGGTGCGGATCAGCACGTGATCCTGGGCAAGCTCGATGTCCACCTCCGCGCCGTGAACGCCGATTGTGTGGGCGAGGGGCAGGAGGTCGGGCACGCGCTTGGCGGCCGCGATCCCGGCAACTCGCGCCACGGCGAGCACGTCACCCTTGGGCACGCGGCCCTCGCGCAACGCCGCCATGACCGTGGGCGACACGAGCACCTTGGCCTGCGCGCTCGCGGCGCGAACGGTGGGCTGCTTGGCGGTGACGTCAACCATCCAGACCTTGCCCTCGGAATCGAGGTGGGGAAGTTTCATAGCTGTCCTCTCGCTGGCTACTGGTCTCATGTTAGTGTGATGTGCGAACTCACCGCCACGGCGGGCGCGCCCGCGACCAGCTCCACCCAGGAGGGCTCATGGACATCAGCACGCGAATCGGCGCCACCGGCGTCCAAGACACCCCGCTCGAAACCACCCCGATTGCCGACACGGTCCGTTCGGATGCGTCCGGAGCGCTCGTCATTTTCGAGGGTATCGTTCGCAATCACGACGACGGCCGGTCCGTCACCGGCATCGAGTACTCCGCGCACCCCTTGGCACCCGACGTCGTGCGAGAGGTGGCCGAGGAGGTTGCTCAGCGTCATCCTGAGTGCCGCGTGGCCGTCGTGCACAGGGTGGGCAAGCTCGGAATTGGCGACATGGCAATGGTGGCGGCGGTGTCAAGCCCGCACAGATCGGCGTCGTTCGCGGCAATTCAGGACGTGGTGGATACCGTCAAAGACAAGCTGCCCGTGTGGAAGCGCCAGCTTTTTACGGACGGTTCCGATGAGTGGGTGGGAAGCGCCTAGCGCTTAGCCGCCGATTTCCGACATGTAGCGATCGGGCTGAACGAAGCCGGGATCATCGATGCCGTGGCCGGGCTTCTTCTCCCACATAGCGCCCACCCAGATCTTGGCGAGCTCGAGATCCGTGGCGCCCGAACGCAGCGGGCCGCGCAGATCCGTCTCGCCGCGAGCAAACAGGCAGTTGCGGATCTGGCCGTCGGCCGTGAGGCGGGTGCGATCGCAGTCGCGGCAAAATGGCTTGGTCACCGAGGCAATCACGCCGACGGTGCCGCCCGGGTGATCCGGGCCCGGAGCCACATTCCACAGCTGGGCTGGCGCTGACCGATCGACGCGCGGCGCCTCGCTCAACTCGAATTCCTCGCTGAGGAAATCCAAGATTTCATCCTGGGGCACCATGTTCTTCCGCGACCACGTCTCACGCGGCCCAAGCGGCATGTGCTCGATGATCCGCAGCTGGGCCCCGGCTTGCAGCGCGTAGCGCAGAAGATCCTTCAGGCCGGCGTCGTTGACGTCGCGCATGGCCACCGCGTTGATCTTCACCGGGGTCAGGCCAGCCTCGCGGGCGGCGTTGATACCGAGGAAGACGTCGTGGAGGCGGTCGCGGTGAGAGATGTGCTTGTAGACCTCGGGGTCCACGGAATCCATGGAGACGTTGACGCGGCTGAGCCCGGCGTCGGCCAGTGCGTGCGCCTTCTTGTCGAGGCCTAGCGCGTTGGTGGTCAGCGACAGGTCGGGCGCGGTGCCCTGAACCGTGCGCAGCGAATGCGCGAACTCGACGATCTCAAGCAGCGAGCGGCGCAGAAGCGGCTCGCCGCCGGTGAAGCGGATTTCCTCGATGCCGAGCATGTCCACCGCAATGCGAATCAGCCGCATGACCTCGCTGTCAGTGAGCGTCTGCTCGGTTGGCAGCCAGTCGAGCCCCTCCGGGGGCATGCAGTACGAGCAGCGCAGGTTGCACCGGTCGGTCAGCGAAACCCGCAAGTCTCGCGCAACTCGACCCCACTGGTCACGAAGTGCCAGCGTCTGCGTCTGTTCTACGGTCATACACTCATCCTAGCGATTATGCGTATGGGCTACGCCTGTCAGCCCGTTCGCGCTGGTGACTGCGCGAATCCATCCTCCTAAGGTACGGGCAGTAGTAAGATCTTTCAAGAACGAAGATCACATTTTTACATTGTCATGCTAGTGAAAAATGAGGGGTTATGAGCGAGAGGGTCGCAGCGATCATCATTCTCGCTGGTGGCACGGCCGCCCGGCTCGGTGGCGTGTCCAAACCCGATTTCAAGGTTGGCGGCCGGCGCCTCATCGACATCCTGTTTGATCAGCTCGACGCCATCGGCTTCGCCGGCGAGGCGATCGTGGTGGCGCCCGCCGACGTGGCGGTCCGGCCCGGCGTGGTCCTCACCCTCGAAGATCCGCCGCACGGCGGCCCGCTCGCAGGAATCGGCGCGGGGGTGCGGGCACTCACCATCAACGACGACGATCTCGTGGCGATCGCGACCTGCGACGCGCCCGTAGCTGTTCGGCTCCTGCCACAGATGGCCAGCGTGCTGAACGGCGGGCTGACGAACGACGGGCTGGCGAACGACGGGCTGGCGAACGACGGACCTTCTGACGCGCGGCGACCAGACGGCGTCGTACCTCTAAATGTCCGGGACTGGCCGCAATATGCGCACGGCCTCTACCGCGCGGGTGCGCTGCGCTCGCTGGCGTTCGAGCGCGACGGCTCGGTGCGCCGGGCATTTTGCGGGTTGGATCTCGCGACCGTTCGCGACGACGCGGGCCACTGTATCGACGTCGATACGCCCGAGGAAGCGCAGGCTCTCCTCGCGCATCTTACACATGTAGAAAATCCGGATAATTTTGGCAGTTCCGCGTAGTTTTGGCCGAAAGTCCCGGTATTTATTCCACTGCCGCGCATACCATCGAATGGATTGCATCTTTCTAGATCGGAGCCCATCGTGGCACAACATCAAGCGCCAATGACTGCGGGGGCAATCTACGCTTCAATTGCGTCGCTCTCTCCCGCCCAGCAAACAATGCTGACGGAAATCTCGAAGCACTCCGATCCCGTCACCGTCACCCAGCTCGCCGCCAACCTTGGCCTGCACCCGAATTCTGTGCGCGCCACGCTCGACTCGCTCTCGAGGATGCGGCTGATCGACCGGCAAGTGATCAAGTCCGGTGGGCGCGGGCGCCCGTCGTGGGGCTACTACGCACTCGCTCCCGACACCGAATCCTACGCATCCGCGCAGATGGTCGAGCTAACGCACATCTTTTGCGACGCGATCCGCGAGTATGCCGACGATCCCGTGGCCGAGGCTCGCCGCATTGGCAGCCAGTGGGGCGACCGCGTGCTTGAGAACCTCTCCGGCGAGGCCGATGCGGATCACGTTCACGACGCCCTCGACCTCAGCACCCAGATTTCCCAGCTGCGCGTCCTGTATACGTCGCTGGGCACGGCCGCCACGATCAACCGTGACTTCCCCCATGTGATTGACCTGCACTCCTGCCCGTTCGTCAACCGGCAAGGACAGGTCGATCCACTGATCTGCGAAATGCACCGCGGGCTCATCTCGCGCGTCATGGAATCGAACTACGATTCGACCATCGTCGGCCGGCTCTATCCCATACCGGTGCCCGGCGTGTGCAAAATCGAGATTGAAGAGGTTGCGTCCGCGTGAGGTTTCTACTCAACATAATCTGGATCGTCTTTGGCGGTTTCTTACTGTTCTTGGAATACATCCTCGTCGGCATCGTGGGCATCCTGTTCATCGTGACGATCCCGGCGTCGATCGCGTGCTTCCGCATCGCCTCGTACGTGCTGTGGCCGTTCGGGCGCGTGGTTGTGGACAAGCCGGAGGCCGGCGCGGGCTCGGCGATCATGAACGTCGTGTGGTTCATCGTTGCCGGCGTATGGCTCGCGATTGGCCACATCGTCACCGCATTCTTCCAGGCAATCACGATCATCGGCATCCCGCTCGCGATCGCGAACATCAAGCTCATTCCGGTCACGTGCTTCCCGTTCGGGAAGATGGTCGTGTCTGCGGACAAAGCCAGCCGTTACAGCAACCCGCGCGGCCAGGACGTCTTCATCACGAACTAGGCGGGCTTCCGTACGAACGGACCACGTTTACTTGCCGTGACCTGCGTAGCGGAACTCCTCGCCGTCGCTGAACGTTGCGCTCACGAGCGGCTGGGAGAGATCAATGACGACGTCGACGGACTGCTCACCGCCCGCGACCCGGTAATGCAACTTCTCGTTTTCCTTGTGCAGCACCTCGATCTGGCCGTCCACGAGCCAGGCGTGGCGGCGGCGCAGGCTTATGAGCGCGCGGTAGTGCTCGTACATCCACCGACCAAGGTCGGTCAGCTCCTCGGGCGAGGACGGAAGCGGCGCGCGGATCGCGTCATCGGCCGAGACGCCCGAGCCCTTTTCGCCGCGGAATGCCTGCTCATCGCCCTGGTACACCGACGGAATGCCGGGCAGCGTGAAGAGGATTGCGGCCGCAATGGCGGCGCCGTCGTCGCCGACGAGCGAGGCGATGCGATCGACGTCGTGATTTCCGACGAACGTCTGCATGCGCGCCGTGGCGCTGAATTCGGCGTGCCGCTCGAGGGCGTGGGCGAGCTCCCAGAGGTTGCGATCCTTGACCGAGCTCCAGATGCCTTTCCACAGTTCGTACTGGGTGACGGTGTCGAGGTGGCCGTTGTTGATGAGGGAGGCGTAGTCGCCGTGGATGATTTCGCCGAGGAAGACGGCGTCGGGGAAGCGCTCGCGCACGCGGTCAGTCACCGCGGCCCAGAACTCGTTGGGAACCGCGTATGCGACGTCGAGGCGCCAGCCCGCGATGCCGCGTTCGAGCCAGTACTCCATGACGTCGACGGTCAGGTCAACCGTGGCGGGGTCGGAGTGATCGAGCTCGGCGAGGTCGAGGTTGCCTTCCCAATGCTGTGGGTAGCCGTCGTCGGCCATGATGACCGGGGATTCCTCGCCGGCCTGCGCGGCGGTTGCGAGCGGGTGCTGGACGCCGAGGTGATTGAAGACGCCGTCCAAGATGATGTCCAGCCCGCGCGCGTTGCACTGCTCGACGAGCCAGTCGAAGTCCTCGTTCGAGCCGAGGCGGGAATCGATGCGGAAATGGTCCGTGGTGTCGTAGCCGTGCGTTGTGGATTCAAAGATCGGGCCGAAGAGCAGGCCGTTGCATCCGAGCTCGACGACGTAGTCCAGCCAGGGCTCGAGGCGACGGAGGCGAGCGACATCGCCGTCATCACTCCAATCGTGACGGACGGGGGCGCCAAGTGCGCCAAGGGGGTACAGATGCCACCAGATTGCGTGTTCGAGCTTCATGTCGCCAGTGTAGCCCGAGGAGCCTACGCGCGGGTGGGACGTTTGCGCTGGTTGGCGCCTTGGCGAGCCCGGCGGACCGCCGTCGGGCAGCCGGCGGGCAGCCGCCGGGGCTCTCCCCACCCTCCCGCCGGGTACCTCCCCGCCCTCCCGCCGGGTACCTCCGTGCATTCGGTGCAGGAAATGGCTAACTGGTGCAGGAAGTTCCTGCCCGGTTTGGAGAGAACCTGCCCCAGTTGCGGGGGCGATGATGTGCACACCGCGGCGACGGCGGGAATAGGGCCGATCGCGCTGCCGGGCCGCCCTGTGCGCGGGCCAGACATGAAAAATCCCGCGACGTAGGCTGACCCATGTCGCGGGAAATGGTCGGGGTGGCGGGATTTGAACCCACGGCCTCTTCGTCCCGAACGAAGCGCGCTACCAAGCTGCGCCACACCCCGGTGCGTTAAGCAACTTAACCATGATAGCGAACGGCCTGATGATTTCGAAATTGCCGCTCGGCACTGCGCCTGATTTCACAGCCGCGAATCACGGCGCGCAAGGGTGGCTAGGCCGCGCCGCCGATTGGCACAATGTCGATCAGAATTGCTTCGGGATGGCAGAAGGTTCGCACCGGCGCATAGGTGGCGGCGCCGATACCGGCCGATACCTGCACCCACGCCGATCCGGGAGCATCCTTAGCGATGACGGCTCCGTCGCCCTTAATCAGCACGGGCTTAGGCGTCACCGACCCAAGCGTCACTGACTCAGGCGCCTCAGCCTCGAACGGCCACTGGAACAGGCCGGAGGCGAGCTTCGGGTCGAGGTCGCAGTTCGAGACAATGGCATGCCCACCCGGCAAGCACACCTGCCCGCCGTGGGTATGACCTGCGAAAATGAGCGAGCACCCGTCGTCGACCATCTGATCCAAAATGCGGGTATACGGAGCATGCGCCACGCCGATCCGCGCGTACGGGCCGGCGGTGTCCGCAGTCGCGCCTGGCTGAGGAGCAGGAAACTCGTCGTAGTTCATGTGCGGATCATCCACGCCCACGAAGTCCAGTGTCCAGCCGGCAACCTCGAGCCGTGCACGCCGATTATTCAGGTCCGACCAGCCACGGTCCACGAAAGCCGCGCGCATGTCCCGCCAAGGAAGCGGGGTTGACTCGTGATCGTCGTCGTCGACCTTGCGGCTCGATGGCCCCAACAGATAGCGCAACGGGTTCTTGAAAACGGGCGCCACGTAGTCGTTCGAGCCGAAGACGAACACGCCCGGGACGTCCAGCAGGGAGTCGAGCGCGGCGAGTACGGGCGCGAGAGCCTCGTCCTGCGCGATCATGTCTCCAGTAACGACGACGAGGTCCGGCTTGGTGTCCGCCAGATCGCGAATGAACGTCAATCGCTTCGTGTGCCGGGCGAGGGTGTGAGCATCGGAGATGTGGAGGATGCGAAGCGGTTCGACGCCGTCGCTCGGTATCAGCATGGACCTGCGGCGAAGCCGATAGCTGTGTGCGTGAACGAGGCCGTAGGCCAGCGCGGCCGCCCCGGCGCCGACTACCGCGGCGCCGAGCGCCAGAGGTCTACGCATGTTCATCAGCCTTCGCCGGCGGAAATCCAGATTTCAATCCGGGTTCCGCGCGGTATCTGCTCACCGGCAGCAGGCACTTGGCGAATCACCGTGCCCTGCGGCTGATCCGACGGCTCGGATCGCGTGGTGTAGCCGTAGCCGCTGGAGAGCGCGGCGGCCTGAGCGTCCTGCTGGGGCTGGCCGACGAGGTTCGGAACCGTGCCGTCCGGCGCGCCGAACTCGTCCTCCTGAGGCGTGAGCGAGTGCTGGCCGCGAACGGTCCGCGGATCCTTGGTGGGCGGCGTGAACCGCTCGATCGGCTGGTCCGCGAGTACGGCATCCATGTAGGTTTTGAACGACATGGCCGGGTACAGACCGCCGTAGACCTCCGTGTGGAACTGGCCGTTGATCACCGAGTTAAACATCGAGATGTAACCCTCGTGGTGGCCCTGCCACACGGCCGTCGCGAGCTGCGGGGTGTAGCCCATGAACCAGGCGTGCCAATCCATGTTCGCCGTACCGGTCTTGCCGGCCGCCGGGCGGCCGTTCGCGAGAACAGCACGGGCGCCGGTCGAGCCGGGCTCCACGACTTCCTCGAGGATCGACGTCGTCTGGCGCGCGAGCTCGGCGTCGATCACCTGACGGCACTCGGGCTGGTTCACGGCGATTTCGTTGCCGTCGGCGTCGGTAATCTTCGTGAACGACAGCGGCTCGCACCGGTTGCCGTCCGCCGCGATCGTGGCCATCGCGTTCGCCATCGACAGCGGGGTCACGGGGTTCGTACCCAGCGACGCCGATGGGTTCGGCAGCAGCGGGAGTGGCTCGCCATATTCGAAGGGCAGGTCGGAGGCGGCGAATTCGGCGGTTTCGGGATCGCCCTCGATCGCCAAGCGGCCTCGCTCGACGCCAAGATCGGCAGCCATCTCGGTGATATCGCACATGTCGAGCTTGTTTGCCATCGAGACGTACGCGGCGTTGACGGACCGGCGCGTGACCTCGAGAACGGTCATGTTGCCCGAGCCGATGCCCTCGATGTTCGAGGGCTTGTAATCGTCCGCGAGGTGCGGGGCGCAGCGAATATTCCACGATTCGCGAGGGAACTCCTGATTGTCCGCGTTAATGATGTCCATGGCGCCGTTGCCCTCATCGAGCCACTCCATGAGGGTGAAGACCTTGAAGGTCGAACCGGATTGGTAGCCCGAGCCGCCGCCCATCGTCATGCCCACGTTGAGGTTGAGCGTCATGTCGTCCGGGTTCTCGGCGGTGGGGTTGCCGTAGTTCGTGTTCTGGACCATCGCCTTGATGTGGCCCGTACCCGGTTCGACGGACGAGAGCGCCATATTGATCGAGGACGGATCGTTGACCGGGGTGGAGGCGACGACGGCGTCATAGGCGGCTTGCTGGTCAGCCGGGTCGATCGTCGTCGTGATAACGAGGCCGCCACGGTAAAGCTTCTGGGTGCGCTCTTCGCGAGTCTCGCCGAGCGAGGGCGAATTCAGGACGTCCTTGACGACGTACTCGCAGAAATACGCCGAAATGCCGGCCTCGGCGCAGCCGTTGGGAACCTCGGTCACGTTGAGCATGTCTGCGATTGGAACAGCGACGGCGGTCTCGAGCTCTTCGCGCGTGATCATGTCGAGGTTGTACATCTGGCCAAGGACCGTGTCGCGGCGCTGCTTCGCCTCGTCCTGATTCGTGATCGGGTTCCACTTGCCGGGCGCCTGGGTGATGCCCGCCAGCATGGCCGCCTGCTCGAGCGTGACGTCCGAGGCGGGGACGCCATAGAAGTAGCGCGACGCCGCCTCAACGCCCCACTGGGACGGGCCGAACTGGGCGAGGTTGAGGTAGCCGGTGAGGATCTGATCCTTCGTCATCTGGTTTTCAACCGCGATGGCGTAGCGGGCCTCGTTGAGCTTTCGCGAAATCGAGCGCTCCGTAGCGCCTTGGATCATCTCGTCGTCGCCGAGAATGCGGCCCTCTTCGATGATCGCGTTCTTGACGTACTGCTGCGTGATGGTCGAACCGCCGGCGAGGCGCCCGCCCGTGAAGTTGTTCCACGCGGCGCCGATCAGGCCCTGCGCGTCGATGCCGTTGTGCTGGAAGAAGCGCTCGTCTTCAATAGCGACGACGGCCTCCTTGATGTACTGCGAGATCTCGTCGGAGGAGACGATGATGCGGTTCTCGGCGTAAAACGTCGCGAGGTGAGATCCGTCCGCGGCGAGAATGACCGACTGCTCGGAGGGGCGGGTGAAATCGATTTCCGTGGGCAGGTCATCAAAGACGCGAGTGCCCGCGTTCGCAACCGTTCCCGTCGTCGCCGCAAGTGGCAGGGCTGCGGCAGCCAAAATGCCCCCGCCGATGCCAGTGAGCAGGAAGAAGCTGAGGAGGGCGACGATGAGCTGTCGAAGGGTCATCTTGCGTCCGGATTTCTGCATGATTTAACAATAGTGGGTTGGGTGTGCGAAATGGCGTGAAGTCGGCCATGTCGGGGTGATATGGGGTTTATTTCACCGGCGGGCGGCGGGCGGGCGACGACGGGCGACGGCGGGCGACGATCGTAACTGATCCGCAGAAAATTGCTTGGGACCTTGGATATGAAATTGTCGGAACGCCGTTGTAACATTATGGGCAGGTGACGGCGGTCACGCCGGTGAACCAATCCGAAAGTAACGGCGCTTTCGGTGGAGGGACAGTTAATGACTCAAGTTTACGAAGACCAAACGTGGGCTGTTCGGGCCATCTGTGCGGATACGGATCCTGATGCATTGTTTGTTCGAGGCTCAGCGCAGTCGGATGCTCGCCAAATGTGCTTCTCGTGTCCGGTTCGCATTGAATGTTTGGCAGACGCTCTCGATTCGGCCATGACGTTCGGCGTCTGGGGCGGGATGACGGAACGGGAGCGCAGAGCTCTCATCCGCCGCTTCCCGGCGGTGACGGATTGGTGGGAGTACCTCAACGAATCAGATGACACGGTGGCAACCGAACTGCGAGCTGGGCGCATTCCGCGGCTATCGCGCAGGCCGGCGGCGCGGTGAAAGAAATGAACTAAGTTCAAACGATGGGCGAGATCAAAGGGGATCTCGCCCATCGCCATGTGTGGGCCAGAAGGCGAGGAAACCCTCCATCTTGCCGAGATTCCCGCGAAAACATAGGCTCTAACCATGACTACTTGGGAATATGTAACGGTGCCGCTTCTCGCGCACAACACGAAGCAGATTTTGGATACGTGGGGCAAGGAGGGCTGGGAGCTGGTCACGGTTATCCCCGGTCCGAACGGGACGAATCCCGTGGCCTACATGAAGAAGCCGATCGAATGATCTCACAGCGCCTGGAGGAGCTCGGCATCGAGCTGCCGGAGGTTGCCGCGCCCGTGGCCGCCTACATCCCGGCGAAGCGCACGGGCAATGAGGTTCGCACGTCCGGGCAGCTGCCCTTCATTAACGGCGCGCTGCCGGCGGCTGGCAAAGTCGGCGCTGACGTGAGCCAGGACGAGGCGCAAGCTCTCGCTCGGCAGTGCGCGCTCAATGCGCTCGAGGCCGCGGCGGCAGTGGTGGATCTGGAAGAGATCCGCGGCGTCACTCACGTGACCGGCTTCGTGGCATCGGCCCCCGAGTTTACTGGCCAGCCCGGCGTCGTCAATGGAGCGTCCGAGGTACTCGGCGAGATCTTCGGGCAGGCCGGGGCGCACACCCGCTCGGCAGTCGGCGTGGCGGTGCTACCGCTCGACGCACCCGTCGAGGTCGAGGTCACGTTCGCGCTTTAACGAGCGGCTAGCGCTCCTAGCGAGCAACCAGCACTTCAAGCAAAACGCTGCAAGTACAACACCCTGTAAACACAACACCGGGGGCTATCTTCATCACGAAGATAGCCCCCGAGTCGTTATCCGCACCCAGTGCGAACGCTTAGTTCCTAGTGCGCGCGCCGCTGAAGACGTCCGACCTGAATGAGCAGCACAGCGCGGCCCTCCAGGCGGATCCAGCCGCGGGCGGTGAAGTCGGCCAGCGACTTATTGACCGTCTCACGCGATGCACCAACCAGGTGCGCGAGCTCTTCCTGCGTGAGGTCGTGTGCCACGTAGATGCCCTCGGGCGTGCGCTCGCCGAAGCGCTCGGCAAGGTCGAGCAGCGCCTTGGCCACGCGGCCAGGAACGTCGGAGAACACGAGGTCGGCCATCTGGTCGTTGGTGTTGCGAAGGCGCGTTGCCAGCTCGCGGAGCATGGACTTGGCCATCGTCGGGTGCTCGTCGATGTAGCTCATCATGTCCTTGTGGGACAGGTAGAGGAACTTCGAGGGCGCGATCGCCGTCACCGTTGACGAGCGGGCGCCGAGGTCAAACAGCGTCAGCTCGCCGATGATCTCACCCGGGCCGAGGATGGCAATGAGGTTCTCGCGGCCGTCGTCGGAGGTGTGGGAAAGCTTCACCTTGCCCTCAACGATGACGTAGAGCCGGTCGCCTGCATCGCCCTCGTGGAAGAGGGATTCGCCTCGCTTGAGAGTCGTTTCCGACATGAGAGAAAGCAGGGCGTCACGTTCGTCGTCGCCGAGCTCCTTGAACAATTCAACGTTGGCAAGGATGTTCGATTCCATCCGCTCACCTTTCTTCGTGGGCTTTCACCTCGGTGGGCCGAGCGCGCGGGCGTGGCTCCGGGTGCGAGCAGTGGCCTGACGGGGTGCGCCTTGCGTGTGCTCGAGGTCATACAGACTCTATCTTGCCACGGTAACGCCTGAATCGCACGAGATTGGCATGTTCAAGATAGCCTTATTTTGATGTGACCGTGCGTGCGGGAGGAGTTCTATGACGACGCCGTCGCCAGGCTCGCCTAAGCAGGTTTCGGAAATTTTGGGCCGGCTTGCCACCCTCTATCCGGATGCGACGACGGATCTGGATCATTCGAACCCGTTTGAACTGTTGGTGGCCACCATTTTGTCGGCGCAAACCACCGACGAGCGGGTCAATCAGGTGACGCCCGAGCTATTCGCCCGCTTCCCTGACCCGGCAGCGCTCGCGCAGGCCACGCAGGATGAGCTCGAGGCGATTCTGCGGCCGCTTGGTTTTCACAGAGCGAAGGCGAAGTCTCTTCGGGGGCTTGGCCGCGCGCTACTGGAGGATCACGACGGCGACATCCCGCGCACCGGGCGAGAGCTCGTCAAGCTCCCGGGCGTCGGCCGAAAGACGGCCAATGTCGTGCTTGGCAACGCCTTTGGAATTCCGGGTATCACGGTGGACACGCACGTTGGCCGGCTCACCCGCAGGTGGGGGTGGACGACGGAGACGAGCCCGGTCAAGGCCGAGCGCGATCTCATGGAGATCATGCCGGAGGAGAACTGGACGATCGACTGCCACCGCATCATCTACCACGGCCGGCGGGTCTGCCATGCCCGCTCGCCCGAATGCGGGGCGTGCATCCTCGCGGATGTCTGCCCATCAGCGCAGGTGGCCGACTAGATCGTGATGTCGTCCAGGAAGTCCAGAAGAATCTTTGTGAACGCCTCAGGCTGCTCTTCGGGAACGAAGTGGCCGGCGTCGGACACGCGGACCTTGCGGTAGGGGCCGACCGCGAATTCGAGGTCCTTATCCCACGCGCGGTCGGGTAGGAGCGGATCCTTATCGCCGCGCACGGCGAGCACGGGCACGTGCACAGAGTTGGCCGATTCGCGTAGGTATTTGCGACCGGAGGGTGTGCGCTGGGCGCGCCACGTCCAGCGCAGTTGATCGAGAGAAACCTTTGCCGCGCCAGGGAGCTGGAGCGCCTGCGTGTAGATGTTGGCCTGCTCCGACGCGCCGTCGTTGCCGGGCGCCGACCACTCCGAGAGCAGGCCGCGAACGGCGTCTTCGTGCACGAGGCCCTTGCGGCTCAGTGGGCTAATGATGCTGGTCAGCACGTGTCGCCACGTCCGGAACGTCACGTGGAAGCCCGCGCGATGCAGCGTGCGTGGGTGCGGGGAGGAGACCGTGACGAGCCCCGCGAACAGATCCTGCTCCATCGAGACCGCCGACCAGCTCAGCGCACCCCCGCGTCCCAGCCCAACCAGCACAGCCTTACGCTCCCCGAGCGATTGCACCACGGCGATGAGGTCTGCGGCGAGCGTGAGCCCGTCCTCGGAATCCGGCGTCTTGTCCGAGCCGCCGATACCGCGCCGGTCGATCGCGACCACGTGGTAGCCAGCCTCAGCCAGCGGCTCGATCTGATTACGCCACGCCCACCAATACTGCGGAAAGCCGTGGACGAGTAGGATCAGCGGCCGGTCCTCGCGGTGCTCGCCGGCAACGGCGGCGTTGAACTGTGCCCCGTTGGCCTGAATCTTCTCGTGGCGCCACGGTCCGGGGAGCGTGACGCACGTGTTATCTGCGGGCATTAGTCCTTCTTGGCCGGCTGGTCTCCGAGGAGGAACTTACGGCGCGTGATCGCCGTCGCGGTCTGCTGCCCGCGCCTGCGTGCGCCGTGCGCCGCGAGACCAGTAAGGAAGAGGATCACGCCGAAGGTGGCGATGCGGCCGGAGCCGAGGTCGTTGCCAAGATGGTAGACGACGTTTCCGGTGAACTCGTTGTAGCCGCCGATCGCGTTGTTAAGGGATTCGACGACGTCGTTACCCAGCGTCGGTACAACCAGCGCGACTATGCCTGCGATCGCCACGATGGCGCCGATCACCTGCGCTCCCAGCGACGACGCCCGGGCCATCATCCAGATGACGGCGAGCACGACGAAGCCACCGAGCAGCTCGAGCAGTGGCATGATCTCGAGGTTTCCGGTGTCCCAAGGGTTGCCCGAGACGGTGGAGAGGCGGGCGCCTGCGTCTGCGATGAGGTACCACGCCACGGGCACGAGCAAGAGCGTCAATACGACGGTGGCGAAGTGCGCCAGCCCGCGGCCCTTCGGCTCCTCCGGGACATCCTCGGCGAGTGCGTCCTCGCCCGGGTCGGCGGCCCAGCGCTCGCGACGCTCGTCGTCGTTAGCGGCCGCGACGAATGAATCGTCGTGAGCGTCGGCTGGAGTGTCCGCCGACGTGTGGGTCGCCGCTGCGGCGGTCGGTACGCCAGCGCCCATGACGGACGTGCGAGTCGGCCCGTTGCGCGATTCGTCGGCTGCGCGGTCGGTGGCAAGTGCGTCAAGATCGTTGCGCTCGGTGGTATCGCCATCGAGCGCGGCGGCGGGGCGTGCCTCATCGCGGCCGGTCTCGCCATTGCGGTCGGCCACGAAGCTGCCCAGCGTCGGGTTGTCATCGCGCTCGGCGTCGTACATCTCCTCATCCAGCACTTCGCGATCGGCATCCGGATCTGCGCCGTCGCGGTCAAGGCCGTCACGGTCAAACTCATCGAGCGCCGGATCGTCCTGCCCGTTCACGTCGTGTCCGGACTCATCGTGCCAGGTCTCATCGGGGCGTGCGAAATCGTCGGCATCATCGGAGTTGAAGGCGCGGTCCCATGCGGCCTGATCGTCGTCGGCGGTGCCCTCGGTCTCTTCGATGGGGTCGAGGATGGAATCGTCGTCGAAGGGGCGGCGTGAGCCGGAGTTGTAGGGATCTGTAGGCGTTGACACGGTCTCTCCAATCGTGGGTTGCCCTCAGCGTAACGACAAATCGCGGCCGGGCGGCGGAACTTTTCGGCGTGCCCCTGTGGAAAACCGGCATTTTCCACAGCGGGCGAATTTTCAGCGAGCGGCTGGCGGTGCTTGCGAGACTGCCGTCATGACGGACATGGAACTTTTTTCGGTTGTGTATTCGGGCGCTGAGACCGCGGTAGCGGCGGAGCTCGAGCGGCTCGCGGAGCTGGTCGGCGTCGATTTCGTGCGAGGCCAGGGGCCGGGCGTGCTGACGTTCACGGACGCGGAGGCCGGCATGGTCGTCGCGCATTTTCACGACATGTTTTCGCCCTACTTCCCGCGCGGGCAGGTGCGGTTGCGGGTGCGTGATGACGTGGCGGACATCCTCGAGCTCATGGCAGCCGTGGGCAGCACGCTGCGCGGGCGGGTGATCGGCGTTGTTGGTGCGCATGGAGGGGCCGGCACGACGACGATCGCGGCGTGGCTCGCGCGGCAGTTCGCGCGCTCGGGCTCGGCGGGGTTGATCGATGCGAATCCGGCGTCGGTGGGAATCGATCACGTGATCGCGATGGACGCGGCGCCTGGAAAACGGTGGGCGGACCTCGCGGGAGACGGTGCGATTTTGGCGGGGCGGCTCGCCGATGCGCTCCCCACGTGGCACGACGTTCATGTGGTCTCGGCCGACGAGCGCGGTGGTTTTACTGACGGGGCGCTCGCGGCTCAGGTGATCTCTGCGGTGTCTCAGACCCAGCCGTGGACGGTGGTGGATTTCGCACCGCAGGCGCTCGTGGGATCGCGCGCGGACGGCGGTTCCGGTGATGTGGGCGGCGAGCCGCTCTTGGACTGGTGCGACGCGCTTGTGCTGGTCACAAAGGGGGATGCCATCTCGCTCGCGCACGCTCACGTGCGCGCTGGGCAGTTTCCACGCGCGGTTGTGGTGGGTGTGGGAATGCGGTCCAAGAATGAGGCTGCCCACGCCGCCGAGGTGATCGGGGTGGAGCAGGTGTTCCCCGTGCGGCCGCTACGTGGTTTTCGCGGCGACATCGATCACGGGCTCGCGCCCGGCGACCGGCCTCGATCCGCGGCCGAACGCGACGTCAAAGCGATTCGCGATCGTCTCGAGGAGCTGGTCGCGTGAAACTCGATCCGGCCCAGCTGGCCAACGTGCGGCGGCGGCTGGCCGCCGGAGAGAATTTGCGCGGCGCGCTCGCGGAGCTGCCGGACACGATCTTTACTTCCCAGCTCGCGCAGATTGACGCGCAGGTGCGCCACGAACTCATCGGAGCCGGGCCAGTGATCGCGCCGCTCTTGGAGGACGCCGCGGTCACCGACGTCGTCGTCAATGGAACTCACGTGTGGGTAGACCGCGGCGAGGGCATGGAGGTCGTGGCGGATTCCGGGCTCGGCGGGGAGGCGGAGACGCGGGCGTTGGCTGTGCGGCTGGCGGCCTCGTGCGGGCAGCGGTTGGATGATGCGAGCCCGATCGTCGACGGCACGTTTGCTTCCGGCGTGCGCCTCCACGCGGTGATCCCGCCGCTGAGCGCGGAGGGGACGCTCATCTCGCTGCGCACGCACCGCACGCGAGTGCTGGCGGTGGACGAGCTGGCAGATGGCGGGTCGATTGCGCGGGAGCTGGAGCCGTTGGTGCGGCGGCTGGTCGCGGGTAAGGCGAACGTGCTCATTTCGGGCGCCACCGGTGCAGGCAAGACGACCTTCTTGAACGCGATGCTCACGCTCGTGCCCGGCAACGAGCGAATTCTCGTGATCGAAGAGTCGGCCGAGCTGCGGCCGACGCACCCGCACGTCGTGCACCTGCAGGTCCGCAAAGCGAATGTGCAGGGCGCCGGCGAGGTGACAATGAGCGACCTCGTGCGCGCTGCGATGCGTATGCGGCCCGACCGAATCGTGCTCGGGGAGTGCCGCGGCGCCGAAGTTCGAGACGTGCTGGGCGCGCTGAATACGGGCCACGAGGGCGGGTGGGCCACGATCCACGCGAACTCCACGCAGGACATTCCCGCGCGGCTTGTGGCACTCGGCGCGCTCGCGGACATGGCCGAATCGACGGTGGCAGCCCAGGCGGCGGCTGGTCTGGACGCGGCGATTCACGTGCGCAGGTCTGGTTCGCGCAGATACCTCAGTGAAATATCAGTATTCGAGCGCCGAGGCGGGGAAATGGTGGCTCCCGTGGCGGTACGGGTGAGCGCGGAGGGCGTCGTCGCCTACGGACGGGCGTGGGATCAGTTAATCGAGCGACTCGAGGCAAAGGACAACTGATGATGTGGATAGCGATGCTTGTGCTGGTCAGTTATGTGACCGTGCCGCGCGTGAGGGTCGCGCGGCGCCGCAAGATTCGTGAGAAACCGCCCCGGCAGGTGCCAAAGCCGATCGATATGGGCGCGATTGTCACGGAAGTTGCCAGCCGCATGCGCTCGGGATCGAGTCCGGAGCGTGCGTGGCGACAGACGCTCACCCATGCTGGGCTCCCCGTCGGAGACCAGGTGCTCGACGAGGAGGGTGTGCCGTTCGCTCTTCGCAGGCTCGGGCACATGGGCTGGCGGGAGCGCCGACAGGCCGGCGTGAGCGCCGTCGTGCTGCACACGCTGCCCGCCACGTTTGCCGTGTGCACGATGAGCTATCGGACGGGAGCACCGATGGCAGATGTGCTTGATGCCTGCGCCGAGGGCATTACTGAATCTGGGGAAGCGCGTAGCGCCCGTGACGTCGCGCTTGCGGGGCCGCTCGCCTCGGCCCGAATGCTCGCAGCGCTGCCAATATTTGGTCTCGCGCTTGGTTGGGCACTCGGTGCTGACCCGCTGGGTTTTCTTTTCACGACGACGTTTGGTCACGTTGCGCTCGCCGGTGGCGTGGGCTTCGAGGTGGCTGGGATTGCGTTGACGGCGCGGATGGTGGCTGAGGCACGCGCCGCTGGGGAGGAACAGTGAGCCTGGTTGGGATTGTGTTGATGGCGGCCGTGTTGGTGTGGGTGTGGTCGACACCGACGTCCCACCAGCGCACGGGACGAGAGCATCCGACCGCCCCTGTTGATACGGCAGTGGTGCTCGATCTTGCAGCGGCGGCGTTGGGGTCGGGTCTGTCGATTCCCGGCACGCTTGCGGCGCTCGATATAGCGACCGGCGGCAAAGATCGCACGACCGCCTCCCGTTTGCTGCTGATGGGCGCGACGTGGGAAGAGGCGTGGGACGGCGTTTCGCACACCCGCCTTCGGGACTCCCTGCGTGCGGCCTGGACCGATGGTGCGGCGCCCGTTCCGCTCATTGAACGCTCGGCCCACACGTTGCGGTTGCAACGCCAGCGCAACGCGAAAGAAGCGGCTGAGAAACTCGGCGCACGGCTCGTCATGCCGCTTGGCCTGTGCTTCTTGCCCGCGTTCATTTTGATCGGCGTGGTGCCGGTCGTAGCCGGTGCTGCCGGAACGCTGTTCTGACTTTCTGACAGGTAGATTCGCTCAATATTTCTCCACAGGTGCGACCGCGGGGGAGCTATTCACTTTTCACCGGTGCCCCAATTCAGAGGATTTTCGAAACGCGCACACTGGTGTTGTCACGCAGGGTGACACCCGGCCACGGCCGGAAAACCCCGCCAATTGGCGGATATAGAAAGAAGGACACCATGATCAAGCGCGTCTTCACTACTGCGCTCACACCCCAGGAAGAGTCGGGAATGGTTTCGGCGGAGTATGCGGTGGGAACGGTTGCGACAACGTCGATCGCGGGCATTCTTGTGTGGCTTGCCCAGCAGGAATGGTTCCGCGAGGGATTGGCGACCATTTTTAAGGCGATCTTTAAGTTCGGTTGAAATCTGCCGTGGTTCGGACTTCCAGTTATCTGAACCGCGGTGGGCCCGGTGTCATCCCTCGCCGGGCCCATTTTCAACGGTCCAGAAGGCGTGAGGCAGGCAGGATCGATTCTCACGAGGACCGATCGATCCCCAACACAAAGGAGTGTCAATGAATACAACGCGGGAGGGCAAAGCTGAATCCGGCATGGTGACAAGCGAGTTCGCGCTGGTCACACCGATTTACTTCCTGATGGTTTTCCTCATGCTCGGCGGCCTCGTCGGGGCGTGGCGGACGATCGACGTGTCGAACGAGGCGAAGGAGATTGCTCGTGAGTATTCGATCGAGGGGAGAACGGAGGTGGCTGCGGCGGTGCAGAGTTCAGGCGGCCAGGTTGCAATCGACGTCACAGGAGACATCGTGCACGTGATGGTCCGGCGCGTTGGTACGGGGCTCTACGAACTCGCGGGTGTGGATTTCGTGGGCCAGCATCGGAGCGTTATTGAACCGGGGGCGCGTGATAC
>NZ_JBHWPL010000050.1:0-3054 GCF_043424875.1 Trueperella sp.
TGGAGATGCGCCGCCGCCCGAGGTCGGCCAGCCCGCGCCCGAATTCAGCGTGCTGGATATCGATGGCAACCCCGTGGTGCTCGACCGCCTCGATGGGCCGACGTGGCTGATCTTCAACGCCACGTGGTGTTCGGCCTGCCGTGCCGAGACGCCCGATATTCAAGCCGTCCAGGACGCGCGCGGTGATGAGTTCAACCTCGTGTCCGTGTGGGTTAACGAGCCACGCGACGTCGTTCAGGGCTATGTCGATCGGATGGGCCTAGACTACGTGCATGTCGTCGATTCGACGGCGGAGATCGCCTCGACCTATCGGACGATGGGGGTGCCTTCGCACTATTTCATCGACAGTGACGGGGTGCTCCAAGAGATCTACGTCGGCGGACTTTCGCAGGCGCAGATGAATGAAAAGCTCGACGCGTTGAACTAGGCGTGGCGCAGGTAAGTTTCACGGACGCGAGGGGTTTTGGTCAAACTCGAAGGGAAAGACCCATCGGCTTAGACCAAAACCCCTCGCGTGTGTAAGTGTGTATGGGGGTACCTCTAGTCGAGGTAATCCTTTGAATGCTTTGCGTGATGAGTGATCGCGGCGCCGAGGCCGCCCCACACGGTCACGAGAGCAACGATCATCATGATGATGGCGGTGGTTGTCATGACTCGCTCCTTTCAGCGGTCGGGAGATTGCCGGCCTTGCGCGCTTTGGCCTGTTCGGCCAGCCCGGGTCCGTCGATCTGGTGATACTCATCGGCGTCGTACTCGTCGACATTCGTGCGCCAGGGGATGAAGGTCAGGATGGCGGCGCCGAAAATCACGCCGATCACCATGAACCAGCCGTACTGGTAGATGAAGGATTCGGGGTAGCCGCCGTAGCCGTCGCTCACCAGTGATTGGATCGTGAGGACCAAAATGAAGGCGAGAACAGCCGGGGAGACAATGCCAACGAGCACGTCCCACCAGCGGCCGATCTTGACCGACGAGTAGTAGTTCAGGTGCTGGCGCAGCCGCGGCAGCTTGCGCAGCGCGAAGGCCACGAGCAACGTCATCAAGATGGCCGCGGAGACGATTCCGATCTCGTTGATGAACTTATCGACGACGTCGAGGGCGTTCAGGCCGTTCGACGTCGAGAACAGCAGCACGGATGCCGAGCCGGCGATGCCGGTGGCAAGAAGCGCGCCGAAGCGACGGTTGATTCCGAACTTCTCCTGAATCGCCGCGGAGACCACCTGAATGAGCGAGATCAGCGAGGTAAAGCCCGCGATCGTGAGCGATGCGAAGAACACGATGCCGAACAGCGGGCCGCCCGGCATGAGCGAGATGACCTCGGGGAAGGTGACGAACGACAGGATTGGGCCCGTAATGCCTTCGATTTCGTTGACGCCCACGCCGCGCTGGGTTGCCATGTAACCGAGGGTGGCAAACACTCCGATGCCCGCAAGGATTTCAAACGAGGAGTTTGCAAAACCGGTAACGAGGCCGGTGGAGGTAATGTCAGTCTTCTTCTTCAGGTAGCTCGAGTAGGTCAGCATGATGCCGAAAGCGACCGACAGGGAGAAGAAGATCTGGGAGTAGGCCGCGATCCACACCTGCGGGTCGGCGAGCGCTGACCACTGCGGAGTGAAGAAGGCGTTCAGACCCGCCGAAGCGCCATCCAAGAAGAGCGCGCGAATAACCAGGACGCCAAAGATGACCACGAGGAGCGGGATAAAGAACTTCGAGGCCCGCTCGAGACCCTTTTGGATACCGAGCGCAATTACGATGGCCGCGCCGCCCCACACGGCGATCAGCGGCCAAAAGACGCCGGGAACGATGTCGGAATTAAAACCGGGCTCGGAGACTTGGAGGAACTCGCCCGCAAAGAACGACATCGTGTCCGCGCCCCACGCCATGTCCACCGAGAAGAACATGTAGCGAAGCGCCCACGCCAAAATCACGGCGTAGTAGGACATGATGACGAGGCTGACGAGCACCATGAACCAGCCGACGATTTCGAAGTTCTTGTTGAGCCGGCGGAAGACTGCCGGGGCCGAGCCACGGTATCGGTGGCCAAGTGCGTAATCAAGAAGAAGAATAGGGATGCCTGCTGTCAGCAGGGCGATGAGGTAGGGAACCAGGAAGGCTCCGCCACCATTCGTGTAGGCGACGCCGGGGAAGCGCCAGATGTTACCCAAGCCAATTGCGGAGCCGACGGCTGCGAGAATGAAACCGTACTGACCGCTCCACACTTCGCGTGATTGTGTTTGTGTAGTCATTGCGCCTCTCTTGTGCAGGATGGATCCAAGATAGACCGGGACATTCGGCAACTAAACCAGATCTCGCATAGTGGTACCTTTGACCCGAACAATGGTGGAGGTCACGATGGATTCGAGGCGACCGGCTCGCGCGCATGACAACCCGTTCGCACGGGCGGGGGAGTCAACTCGTGCATACATCGACGTGCGTCCGAGCTACCCGGAAAGCGTCGTGGACCTGCTGGGCATTGGACGCGATGACCTCGTCCTCGACGTCGGCGCAGGTACCGGCAAACTCACGGCGCAGCTCGCCGGGCGTAGCGATCGGGTGTGGGCGGTGGAGCCGTCGGCGGATATGAGGGCGGCATTTGCGCGGGCACTCCCTGATTTTCCGGCCGATCGCGTGCTGGCTGGCACGGGCGAGTCGTTGCCCGTCGGCGCGTCGAGCGTTGACGTGCTCGTCTATGGCCAGTCGTGGCACTGGTTAGATGAACGCGCGGCAGCTCTCGAGGCGGAGCGTGTGGTTCGGCCGGGCGGATTGGTTGCGATCCTGTACAACCAGCTCGACGTGCGTCAGCCGTGGGTGCACCGGCTGTCGAGGATCATGCGCTCCGGCGATGTACATCGCGCCGATCGAGCACCCGACCTGCGCGTTCCCGGCCACCACGGCCACATGGAGCGGCCGTTCACCGAGCCGAGCCTCCATCGAACGGTGTGGATTGATCCGCTCACGGTGCCGCAGCTGTACGAGCTGGGCACAACTCGGTCATCGTGGATTAAGAATTCCCCGGCGGGCCGGGCCCGGATGCGCGCGAACCTCGAGTGACAC
>NZ_JBHWPL010000051.1:0-30957 GCF_043424875.1 Trueperella sp.
GTCTGGCGCTCCTTGTACGGAGTCAGCCAGTTCACGAGATGGTTAACGAGCACGCCGTTGGCGAGCTTGCCCGAGGCCGTCACGAGATCCTCGTACTCGCGATCAGCGCGGTTGGCCGTCTGAGCCGAAATCGCGGCGTAATCGGCGCCGGCAACCCAAGCCGTCAGATCGACGTCGTGCGTAGCAAGATCCTTGACGACGCCGACGTCGGCAATACGCGCCGGGAACGGCGACTGGCGGCGGGTCGTGATCTGGTAAACCTTGCCGAGTTGGCCCTCGGCGATGCGGCGACGCATCTCCAGCAGCGCCGGATTGCACCGCTCGACGTAGCCGACAGCGCCAATCAGGCCCTTCGACTCGAACGCCTCAACGAGCTGCTCGCCCTCCTCGATCGTGGAGGCCAGCGGCTTTTCCACCATCGTGTGAACGCCGGCGTCGGCCAGCTTGAGCGCAACTTCTGCGTGCTGGCCGGTCGGCACGGCGACCATCGCGGCGTCGATGCCGGCGTCGATCAGCGCGTCAACATCCGGAAGCACCTCGAGGTCTCCCGCAACGTTGAACTTATCGCCATACGGATCGGCGACGGCGACGAGCTCGGCACCCTCCAGCGCGCGAATGTTGCGCGCGTGGTGGCGGCCCATCGAGCCCAGCCCGATCAGTCCATAACGAATCGTCATTACGCACCAGCCTTCGCGACCGCGTTGACTGCCTCGACAATGCGGTCGAGATCCTCTTGCGTCAGCGACGGATGAACCGGAAGCGAAATGACTTCCTTAGCGGCCTTCTCGGTCTCCGGAAGCTCCAGACCCGGCGCGTACGGTGCGAGCGAGGGCAGGCGGTGGTTCGGAATCGGGTAGTACACGCCGCAGCCAACCTTGTATTCGTTACGAAGCGCGTCGGCAAAGCCGTCGCGATCCTCGGTCACGCGGATCGTGTACTGGTGATAGACGTGGACAGCACCGTCCGCGACCGGCGGGGTCACAACGCCCTCGAGGTTCTCGTTGAGGAACTTCGCGTTCTCTTGGCGGCTCTTCGTCCAGCCCTCAAGCTTCGTCAGCTGCACTCGGCCGATCGCCGCGTGAATGTTCGTCATACGGTTGTTCAGACCCACGAGTTCGTTCTGGTACTGAACCTCCATACCCTGATTACGCAGGAGGCGGGACTTGCGCGCAACTTCCGCATCCGGCGTCGTGATCATTCCGCCCTCACCGGACGTCATGTTCTTCGTCGGGTACAGCGAGAACGCTGCAAACGTGCCGAACGTGCCCACGTACTCGCCGTGGAGCGATGCGCCGTGTGCCTGAGCCGCATCCTCGAAAATCATGAGGCCGTGCTCGTCCGCAATCTTGCGGATCTCGTCCATGTTGGCCGGGTGACCATAGAGATGAACCGGCATGATGCCCTTGGTCTTGTCGGTGATCGACGCGCGAATCGCGTCCGGATCGATGCAGAAGTAATCCGGCTCGATGTCGGCGAAGACCGGGGATGCGCCCGTCAGCGCCACCGAGTTACCCGTTGCCGCGAAGGTAAAGGACGGGACGATGACCTCATCCCCCGCACCGATTCCCGATGCAAGCAGGCCAACATGCAGAGCGGACGTGCCCGAATTGACGGCCACAACCTCGGCGCCAGGCGTGAGCTGCTTGCCGAACTCCTCTTCGAATGACGCAACCTCGGCGCCCTGAGCAAGCATGCCGGAGGCGAGCACGGCGTCAACAGCCTTGCGCTCCTCATCTCCAACGATCGGCTTTGCAGCCGGAATCATGTCAACCATTACTTCGCAACCTTTCGGATTGTGTTCTCAAATTCTTCGTAAATATCGCCAGAGTGAGGGCATGCCCACGTTCCATCGCCTAGCTGTTCAAGCTTGACTCCGGCGTGGCCAACCCAGCCCTTTTGCGTGGCGGGTACACCAGCCACGATAGCGTGTGGCGGAACGTCTTTGGTGACGACGGAACCGGCGGCGACGAGCGACCACGCGCCGATCGTCACAGGTGCCACGCACACCGAGCGGGCACCCACAGATGCGCCAGTCTCGAGCGTCACTCCCACCTGCTCCCAGTCAGATGCGGACTTGAGCGTCCCATCAGGGTTGATCGCTCGCGGGTAGTGATCGTTGGTCAGCACGACTGCCGGCCCAATAAACACGCCATCAGCGAGCCGCGCAGGCTCGTAGACGAGTGCGTAGTTTTGAACCTTGCAGTTATTACCCATGACCACGCCTTCGCCAATGTAGGCGCCGCGGCCGATCACGCAGTTCTCACCGAGAACCGCATGTTCCCTGACCTGAGCAAGATGCCAGACACTGGAGCCATCCCCAATCTGTGCCTGATCTGAAACATCGGCGGAATCGACGATGCGAGGCTCGTTTGCCATCCATAACTCCTAGCGAATGTAGGCTTCAATAACGGCGGGTAGACCGTATGCAATAATATAGCCCATGCAGGCAAGCGCTTTTGAGGACCTTTCGCGAGTGAGTTGGCTCGTTATCCCCCTCTACAATGAAGCGACCGTCATCTACGACGTCATCACCCAAGCACGCAAATCCTTCCCCAATATCGTATGCGTGAACGACGGTTCGTCCGATAACGGAGCCGAGCTGGCGCGCCAGGCCGGGGCCGTCGTCGTCGACCATCCCATCAACCTCGGGCAGGGCGCCGCGCTCCAAACGGGCATCACGTGGGTCCTGACCTACACGGACGCCAAGTACATCGTGACCTTCGACGCCGACGGGCAACACCGCACGTCCGACGCCCGCGCCATGATCGAACGCGCCGAAGCCGAGGACCTCTCCTTCGTGCTGGGATCGCGCTTCCTCGGCGGCTCCCACCAGGCCGGATGGCTCAAGAAGCTCATCTTGTCCACCGCCGCGAAAGTGACGCGCGTGCGCACCGGGATGAACCTCTCCGATTCGCATAACGGGTTGCGCGTCCTGCGCCGTGACGCCGCCGCACGCCTCGACCTGACCATGCACCGGATGGCGCACGCCTCCCAGATCATCAATCAGCTCGCGTCGATGAAACTTCCGTGGGCCGAAGAATCCGTCACCATTGACTACACGGACTACTCCCGCTCCAAGGGCCAGAGCCTGCTCAATGGCGTAAATATTTTGACAGACGTGCTTTTTGCACCAAGTGAGAGTCGATAACACATGCTCATCAAGATCATTCTTCTCATCGTCGTCCTCGCGGCGGCCGTGTTCCTGATTAAAGGCACGCAGGACACGAAGAACGTGGCACTTCGCCGGCTGCTGCTCGTGGTGTTTGTGGTCATCGCGGCGATCACGATCATCAACCCGAGGATCGCAACGCAGGCCGCGAACCTCGTGGGCGTGGGCCGAGGAGTCGACCTCCTGCTGTACCTGACGATCATCGCGTTCCTGTCCTACTCGGTGGTCAGCTACCGCCGGATGGTGATTTTGGAAAACCGCCTCGTCGACCTCGCTCGCGAACTCGCCGTTGCCCGCTCTCACCCCGACACGATCACCCGCGGCAACGACTTCGAGCCGAGCGCCGACCCTTCTGACGCCATCCTCCACGGTCAGGCCCCCGGGGCCATCGAGCCGCCGGCTGACTCTCGCCCCGGTGATCATCACGCCGATAACCAGCCAGATAAGCAGCACTCGGACATCCATCCCGATGACCATCAGCCCGATACCCATCCCCGTACCCACCATCCCAGCAACCATCACCCCGATACCCACCACCCCGACAACCAGGAGAACTAGTGAAGATTCTTGTGACCGGCGGAGCCGGCTTTATTGGCGCGAACTTCGTGAACTACACGGCGAAGGAAATCCGGGACGCCGAGGTGACCGTCGTCGACAAGCTGACCTATGCCGGAAACAAGGATTCGATCGAGGGCCTATCCGATAACGTCACTCTTGTTGAGGGCGACATCGCCGACCCGGACGTCATTGATCCGCTTGTCAAGGATGCGGATCTCGTCGTGCACTTCGCGGCCGAGTCGCACAACGACAACTCGCTACGCGATCCCTGGCCGTTCATCCAGTCCAACATCATCGGCACCTACCAGATTCTCGAATCGTTGCGCCGCCACGGCGGGCGCCTCCACCACGTCTCCACCGATGAGGTCTACGGCGATCTTGAACTCGACTCCCCGCGCAAGTTCCTTCCCGGCGATCCGTACGTGCCGTCGTCACCATACTCCGCGTCGAAGGCCGCCTCGGATCACCTCGTGCGCGCGTGGGTGCGCTCGTTCGGGCTTGAGGCGACGCTGTCAAACTGCTCGAATAACTACGGGCCCTACCAGCACGTGGAGAAGTTCATCCCGCGCACGGTGACGAACCTGATCGATGGCGTGAAGCCGCGCGTGTATGGCACCGGCGAGCAGGTGCGCGACTGGATCCACGTGCACGACCACAACACGGCCGTGTGGGACATCATCACGCGAGGTCGGATCGGTGAAACCTACCTCATCGGCGCCGACGGGGAGAAGACGAACCTCGAGGTGACGCAGATGATCCTCGAAGAGTTCGGTTACGACCGCGACGACTTCGACCACGTCGCCGATCGGCCCGGCCACGACCAGCGCTATGCCATTGACAATTCGATGCTCGTCGACGAGCTGGGCTGGCAACCTAAGTTCACGTCGTTCCGCGACGGGCTCCGCGACACGATTTCGTGGTACCGCGACAACGAGCAGTGGTGGCGGCCGCAGAAGGACGAGGTCGAGGCTAAGTACCGCGAGGCCGGCCAGTAATGATCGTCGCGGTCGTCGTCACGTACGGCCCAGACGAGGGTACGGCACGGCTTCTGCGCGCGCTCGCTCCGCAGGTGGAGCGCATCGTCGTCGTTGATAATGGTTCGTCGGATGCCGCGTTGGCGGCGATTGACCGTGCCATCGAGGAAGCCGGCGCGCAGTTGATTGCCCTCGACGAGAACACCGGGATCGCGCACGCGCAGAACGTGGGGATTCTCCGCGCCAAGGCGCTGGGGGCCACGCACGTGTTGCTATCGGATCAGGATTCGCTTCCCGCTCCGGACATGGTGGCGCGGCTGCGCGACCGACTCGAGGCCGCGCCGGGGGCCGGTGCGGTTGGCCCATACATTGCGGAGAATAAGCCCGGCGGCGACGAGCTCGTCTACGTGGATCGCAGGTGGGGGCCGCGGCGGGCGTCGGCGGATGAGCTGGCTCGGCCCGCCGTTGACGCGGCGTTCCTGCTGGCCTCGGGGTGTTTGATTCCGATGGCGGTGTTGGGTGAGGTCGGGCCGATGAATGCCAAGTATTTCATCGACCATGTGGATCTCGAATGGTGCCTGCGTGCTCGCAAGGCGGGCTACCGGGTGGTCGTTGATACGGGCGCGCGGCTTGACCACTCGCTTGGCGACAAGACGGTGAATCTGCCCGGCCGCGCGCAGCCCGTACACCTGCACGGCCCGATCCGGTGCTACTACCTCGCCCGCAACACGATTTTCATGATGCGCTCCGGGCTATTGCCCTGGGCATGGCGGGTCGGATACGCCGTGTGGCTAGCGAAGTTCGTGGCCTTTCACTCGCTGCTCGCTGACCGGCGGCGAGTGCGCATTCGCGAACTCGCCGCGGGCATCCGCGACGGACTCCTCGGCCGTGGCGGCTCTCGCTAAGGGCTCCTCGGCCGCCCGCGGGCTCCACTCCCCCCCCTCTTTTTGCTTGGCACCTGAAAATCTTGTGAGAAAAAGGCCGAATCCGCCCGTAACATCGATGAAAACGCCCAGATTCACAAGATTTTCAGGTCTTCCACCAAGACTTCACGCGTCGAAGGTGTTTTCGCTGCACGATTAGTGAATTGAGCATGCGTTTGGTGTCGTCCCAGTGGTCCCACACTTGTTCGTAGCTGAGATTGATGACGTTGTATCCCAATTCCTCTAGAGCCCCAGCCCGCGCACGGTCATTCACATAGGCCTTTTCGCTCCCGTGGTGCGCTAGGGAATCTGATTCGAGGATGAGCGATTCGCCCACAACCGCATCCACCCGATATGCGGGTGTCAGTTGGACCTGCTGGCGGACTTCAAAGCCTCGCCGCCGAAAATAGTGTGCCACTCTCGTCTCCGTCCCCGATTCTGATCCGATCCGGAAATTGCGCAGTTTCGCAGCCTTGCTGGGCGGGAGTCGGTCGAGCATCGCCTCCACCCACGCTTTACTGACCTTGCGCAAATTCAACGCAGATTCGATGACAACCATGGCGGTCTCCCAGTCGTGCCATCGAGCAACCTGTTCAACCGCTTCTTCAACAGTTGCCACCAGCTGGTTCTTATCGCCTCCGCATCGGTGAAGGCACACTCTGGTCCGCCCTTTAGATGCTTTCCAGACTCTCTGAGAGATACTCCGAGCACACTCGCTCGCGGTAGCAAGCACGTGAATATCCGTCGCGGGACCGTAGGCCGTTGGTATGTAGGATGCCATCGCGCCATGCCCATCCGGATGTCCGTCGAGACCCAGACGGGGTCGCGGAACCCAGAGCCCATGGAATTGGGCGGCTGATAAACATCCGAGACGAGTATGTGCTGTCGCCGCTAGAACTTGTGAGGAATCCGCGCTCGCAGTTGCGTACCATCCATGACTCACTCGTTGGAGCATCCCTTCTTTTACGAGCGTATCGATTCCGAACGAAGACAGGCCTTTGGCCAGCAAGTCTGGCCGACGATAAACAGGTGACATCTGGTTATTGTGGCTAAACCTCCGACGCCCACGTCGGCCGCCAAGCCCCAAATGTGGATCACGATAGCGCCCGAGAGACTGTGGAAAAACTTTGGCAAATAAGTTTGCGGGGCGCCTGCCCTTCAAAGGCTTGCCTGAGCAACCTAACTCCGTTGTCTGACTCCCTTGGGGGCGGCCTAGCCTTCCCTTGGCAACTTGACCTGAAAGTTTTGTGAGAAAAAGGCCAAATCCGCCCAAAACATCGATGAAAACGCTCAGACTCACAAGATTTTCAGGTCGTTACCGGCGACCAAACCTAAACAGGAGGTTTTTCCGGTCTGTACCGCCAACCAAACCGAAGCAGGAAGGCTATTCAGGTCTGTACCGCCAACCAAACCGAAGCAGGAAGGCTATTCAGGTCTTTACCGCCGACCAAGCCTGAGCAGGAGGGCCAGCCTCGCCTTCAGCCCAGCCTTGAGGGCCAACCGGACAGGCGCATACGCCGGGCCAGAATATACCCGCGATAGGTATGTATAGGCCGACTGGTGATGGGCCCGCAGCATGGGCGCGGGGGTATCGCGCCAGGATTTGCCCTGGTCGTGCACGGCCACCGCATCGTGAACGAACACGCGCTCCCACCCGGCAGCTTCCATGGCCTCGCCCAACATCGTGTCTTCGAAGAACATGAAGATGTCCGGGTCAAAGCCGCCAACCACCCGAAACGCATCAGTGCGAATCAGCAAACACGAACCCGAGAGCCAGTCAACCCGATGCGTCGTGTCAGTCTTGCTGGCTTCGAGGTAGGACTGCGTCCACGGATTAGCCGGCCACAGCTCCCCCAACAGCGCATGCCCTGTCCCGGATACGAGGCGCGGGAATCGGCGCGCGGACGGGTAAACATCCCCCTCGGGTGTCAAAATCTTGGGCCCGAAAACTCCCGCCCTTGGGAACCGGTCGGCCGCCTCGAGCATCGCGGTCACGGCGCCAGGCCGGAACACCACATCAGGATTCACGATGAGCAGCCACTCGCCCTCGTGCCCCTTTGCGCCGAGATTGTTGCCGGCGCCGTAGCCGAGGTTCGACCCAGCATTGATGATCGTGGCACGGCCGCCAATCTCGCCAAGAATAGGCACGGACCCGCCGTTGTTCACCACAACGACCTCGCGGCTCAGGCCGGATCCCGCGAAAGCGCCGTCCAGCGAATCAAGCATGTCGGCAATCTCGTCGCCAGGATTGAACGCCACGCTCACGATGCGAATATCAGCCACAGCACCTCCTCGACTCCGCCATTTTCCCACATGGCGCCCCCATCCGAGGTCAGGCGGAGCGTTGAACACGACGCATTACACCCCAGCATGATCCCTATTAACCAGACACGGCACTATGATCGTAGGCATGGCCAACGCACGCTCGCGGGCTCCACACTCGCCCGTTCACCGCATCCGACCTCGCGCGTCGAGGTCGATCGTGCGCGTTCTTGGCCTGCTACTCCTCGGTTTTTTCCTCACCGCAGGCAGCGCCGTCACGGTCATGTACGCCAATCTGCAGGGCAATCTGACCCAGCATGAGCTCGGGGAATACGTGCCGGAAGAGGAACGGCCAACGCAAGCCCCGCCCGAGGATGGCTCGCGCGGCAAGCCCCTGAACATTTTGGTGATCGGGTCTGATGTGCGCGACGGCGATGCGGACATCGACGGCGCAGGCGCGGCCAGTAAAGTGGTCGGCATGCGCTCGGACACGACGATGATCGTCCACATTTCGGCGAACCGCCGCCGGGCGGACGTGGTCTCGATCCCGCGCGACACCCTCGTCGAAATCCCCTCGTGCCGCCTGCCTGACGGAAGCCGCACGCCGCACGAGTACTCCGGCATGTTCAACAAGGCGTTCGAGCTTGGTGGCCAGACTGGCGACGTCGGGGCTGCAGCCGCGTGCACGATCCGCACGGTTGAAGAGTTGACCGGCATTTATATCGACGGCTTCGTCGTGGTCGATTTCGCGTCCTTCCAAGACGTCGTCAATACGCTGGGTGGCGTGGATATCTGCTTGGCCGAGCCGGTGGAGGACGCCGCCGCGGGACTCCAGCTCGACGAAGGGTGCCAGACCCTCAACGGCGAGCAGGCGCTTGGCCTTGCCCGCGCCCGCAAGTCGCTCGGCGACGGCTCCGACCTCGGGCGAATCGACCGCCAGCAGCAGCTCGTCGAGGCGATCGTGGCGAAGGCCCTCTCGCTCGATTTCGTCTCTAACCTTCCCGCCCTTTACGGGATTATCGAAGACCTCAGCGAAAACGTCGAAACGTCCACAAGTCTAGGCGACATCACGCAGTTGGGCGGACTCGCCTACTCGCTGCGCAATCTCGACCTTGAGAACCTTACGATGATCACCATGCCGTGGGAACCGGCCGGTCCCCGCGTTACCCCAGCTCCGAAGGCCGACGACGTCTGGGAGGCACTCATCAACGATCGCCCGTTGCCGGAGCTTGACCCACAAACCTCGGGCGGCAGCCCTATTATTGAGGGGTCTGAAGCCGAAGTTGAGCAATTCCGCGACGCCGTGGGTGGCGGCGTACTACTGGAGGATTAATGACCCAGCCACCGTCCTTTGAACCGCGCCGGCGCGCCAAGCGCCCATCCTCCGACGGTGCCCGCACCGCGGGTCGGTCCGGTGGTCCACGACGACGATCGATCCAGGAGCGGTCCGCTTCCGGGTCAGGGTCGGCACCAGATCCGCGCTCGGCAAATCCCCGCTCATCGTCAGAAAGCAGCTCGGAATCGCGACTAGGTTCTAGCGCACAGTTGGCATCAGATCCGCGCTCGGCCAACCCACGGGCAGCCTCGGAGCAACGGCATGCAGCAGAACAACGGCATGCAGCAGAGCAACGGCAGACCCCAACTCCCGGACGACGCCCGAACCGCCCACATCCCGCAGACCGCACGTCCGCAGACCGCACGCCTCCCATGGACCGCACGCGCGTCCAGCGCGTGCCACATGGCGCCGCTGCCGTCCCGCCACCGTCCTACCCGCCACGCTCGCAGGGCAGCTACCAGTCCGACCAGGCAAATCAGTTCGACCCACGCCACGGCTCAGCTCCGGCCCAGCCGGGCGTCCCGCCGTCGCAGGCTCCCGAACAGCCCCGGCCGCAGCGCCGGCCGAAGCGGCGCGGATCCATCGGCAAGAAACTGTTGGCCTTCCTCCTTGTGCTGGTCTTCGCGATCGGCGCGTGGGGTATCTACCTCTACAGCTACGGCAACGGACGCCTCGGCAAAGTCGACGCGCTCTCGGGCGCCCCGGCCACACCCGGCACCACCTATCTCATCGTGGGATCGGACGAACGCGGCGAAGCCGTCGACGATTCCACCGAAGGCCAGCGCGCGGACACAATCATGCTCCTGCACACGCCAGAATCCGGCGCCACCGCCCTGGTCTCCCTCCCGCGCGACACCCTCGTCACCTACCCCGGCAGTGGGAACCGCGGCAAGCTCAACGGCGCATATTCCTATGGCGGCCCGAAGTACCTGGTGCTGACGGTCGAGCAGCTGACCGGCCTGACGATCGACTCCTACGTGGAGATCGGCATGGACGGCGTCAAGAACCTCACGGACGCGGTGGGCGGCGTCGAGCTGTGCTTGGATTACGACGTCTCCGACGAGATGTCCGGCCTCGAATGGACCGCGGGCTGCCACCACGCCGACGGCGACACGGCACTCGCATTCTCCCGCATGCGCTACTCCGACCCGCTGGGAGACATCGGCCGAAACGACCGCCAGCGCCAAGTCGTCTCAGCCATCATCGACGAGGCGATCTCCCCCGGCGTGCTCCTCAATCCCATCGCCCAGCGCAACCTCGTGGGCGACACCGCGGACGTGCTGACGGTCCACGAAGGCGGCTCGCTCATGACTGTCGCCCGCGCGGGTCTCGCCCTGCGCTCCGCGATCGGAGGAGGTGGCCTCATGGGCGCCCCGCCGATCGAATCTCTCAACCATCCCGGCCCCGGCGGTTCCTCGACGGTGCTCCTTGCACCCGAGGCCGAGCAATTCTGGGTCGACCTGCGCGAGGGCAACCTCACGGAAGATTCGTTCGCGAGCTTCTAAGTGAAACGCCTGATCGAACGCCTGCTTCGCGGGCAAACGTATCGCGAGTGGTTGGTGGAGTTTACCCAGTTCCTCACGGTCGGGCTCGGTTCGTACGTCGTCGACGTCGGCCTGTTCAACCTCCTCGCATACTCCGGCATCGTCACCTTCCCCGGCGACGCACCCATGGTCGCGAAAACGATCTCGGTGAGCGTGTCGATCATCTTCTCGTGGGCGATGAACAGGCTGTGGACGTTCAGGAACAAGTCCGACAAGTCGAAGGGCCGCGAGTTCGTGCTCTTCATCTTGGTGAACGTCGGCGGGCTCCTGCTCGCCCTCGGCAGCCTTGGCGTGTCGCGGTTCGTCCTCGGATTCGACAGCCAGCTCGCCGACAACATCGCGGCCAACGTCGTGGGCCTCGTGCTCGGCACGGCGTTCCGCTACGTGTGCTACCGCTACATCGTTTTCACAAAATAACGACGACGATCGCGGCGGCTCCCTGAGCAGTGCCGGTTTGGTTGATCGCCGGAGGTTTAGTTGATGTCCGGTTAGCACCGGCTGGGCTGATCAATGCGTGCCAGGTTAGCGCCGGCGGGACTGATTAATCTGTTTGACGATTAGCGCCGGCCGCGGCGGGCGCCGAGGGTCATGATGGCGCCTTGAGGCAAAACGCGGTCGGGGTCGAGGGCCTTGGGCAGGGCCGAGAGCGTGAGCGTGAACTCCGCCGGCGTTTTGTTCGTGAGTTCGAGGCGCCCGCCGTCGACCTCCGCGAGCTCCTTCGCCACGGCTAGGCCGATGCCGGTCGAACCGCCCGTCGAGAACCCCTTCTCGAAGATCTCGTCCTCGTCCTCGATCGAAACGCCTTCGCCCTCATCTCGAACCTTGATGATGATTGACTTCCCGGACTGGCTGGCCGTAATCGAGGTCTCCCCCTTGCCGTACTTCAGCGAATTCTCGATGAGGGTGGCGAGGATCTGCGAGAGGGAGCCGGGTGTTGCAAGCACAGCGCCGTGGAACTCGGAGTCGAAGGTGAGTGGGCGCCCTGCGCGCTCGAACGGCTTGGTCCACTCGTCCTTTTGGCGCTGGAATGCGCGCTTGACGCTGATCGCCTCGGTGGTTCCGCCCGAGTCGGACTGCGAGGTGGCCATGAGTTCCTCGACGACCCCGCCGAGGCGGTCGATCTGTTCGAGGGCCTTATTCGCCTCCTCGATGATCTCCTCATCCTCCGTCAAATACTCGATTTCCTCGATGCGCATCGACAGCGCCGTGAGTGGCGTTCGGAGCTGGTGGGCGGCGTCGGCGGCGAACTGGCGCTCCTTCGCAAGGCGCCCCGCCATCCGGTCCGCGCTTCGTACGATTTCCTCGGAGATGAGGTCGATTTCTTCAATGCCCGAGCGCTTAACCTGCGGGCGCACGCGCCCAGCACCCAGCTGTTCGGCGGCGGCCGCCAGATAAATGAGCGGCGCGGATATTCGCCGCGATTGCCGCATCGCGACCATCACGCCCACAACAAACGCGGTCAAGATCAGCCCGAGCGCCCCGGCCACCATGATTCCGAGCCTTGTGATCACGTCGCCGCGCGGGGTCGAGACGGTCACGAGCGCGCCGGACGCGCTGACCACGTTCTCGGAAATGACGTTCTCCGCCTGCTCGGTGAGCGAGGCGATCTTGAACCCGTCCGGGTAGTCCACTTCGATGTAGGCGCGCTCGGGATTGCCACCCTCGGCGAGCCTGGTCAGCAGCGTTTCGCCGATGTAGATCTCTTCCGACGCAAACCGATCGACGATCGTGGCGACGGCGGTCGCCCGGTCAGTCAGCTCCGTATGAGACTGCTGCCAGGCAAGAGATACGGCAAACATCATCCCCGGAATGCCGAGGATGAGAACGGCTACGGCCACCGCCGTCGTCGTCATCACAATCGCACGACGGCGCATAAGCTACTCCTCGAAGCGGAATCCCATTCCACGAACGGTCGTAATGTAGTGGGGATCGTTGACGTCGTCGCCGAGCTTGCGGCGCAGCCACGAGATGTGCATGTCGAGCTTCTTGGTGGAGGAATCCGAGTCGGCTCCCCACACTTCGCGGATGAGGTCGTCGCGCTCAACAACGTTGCCGGCCTCGCGCAACAGGACGCGCAGGAGCTCAAACTCCTTGCCCGTGAGCTGCAGTTCCTTTGAGCCGACGTAGGCGCGGTGGGCGTCGACGTCGATCGAGACGTCCTGAGCCTTGAGCGTCTCCGACTCCCCGTCGCCGGCAGCCGCGCGGCGGAGCAGGGCGCGCACGCGGGCGAGCAGCTCCGCGAGGCGGAACGGCTTGGTCACGTAGTCATCCGCGCCGGCGTCGAGGCCAACAACCATGTCGACTTCCTCGGCCCGTGCGGTCAGGATCAAAATCGGGAACGTCTTGCCCCGGGATCGTGCGGTTCGAGCAACGTCGAGGCCGTCCATGTCCGGGAGCCCCAGATCGAGGACAACCAGATCGATGGCGGAATCCATCGCTTCGAGCGCTGCCTTGCCTGTTTCGACAGGCTCCACATCGTACCCCTCGCGAGAAAACGCGCGAACCAATGGGGCCGAAATCGCAGAGTCATCTTCGACAAGTAGAATCTTTGTCATTTCATGTCCTTTTCTGTAATTAAGCCCTTACCATGCTCGAGTTTAGTAAAGATTCTTTCAAGACGAAAGCATTTGCCTTAGTCTCCCGGTTCGGGGTCGGGAACCACCCGTAAAATAGCCGATTCGATGTATCCGAATCCCTGCAGCTCGGACCCGATATTCTCCACCAGCTGGTACTTATCCCGATCGAGAGCCTGGAGGGCCTCGGCCGTGTCGCGATCGACGACGATCTCACCCTCGGGCGCGATGGCCGTCAGGCGCGAGGCGAGATTGACGTTCGGGCCAAACACGTCGCCGAACCTCGAGACGATTCCGCCCCACACGAGAGAGGCGCGAACGTCAGGCATGTTCGGCGTGGCCTGCAGCGCGGTGACGATTTCGGAGACGACCTCCGCGCCCGTCTCGAGGTCATCGGCAATGTAGAGTACGGCGTCGCCGACCATCTTGACCACGCGGGCGCCGAGCCCGGAAATGACGTCGCGGCACGTGAACTCGAAGGTCTGGATGAAATCGACGAGCTGGTGCGGCGAGAGTTGACCCGAACGGTCGGTGAACGCCACGAGATCCACGAATCCGAGTGCGCGAATGAGGGGCATGGCCTCCGAATCGACCCGCATGTCTTCAAGCTCGACCTCCGTGCGGCGCAGGAAGGCCGCAAGGTGGCGCCGCCAGGCGTACTTCATCTGGTAGACGAGGAATTCTTCGTATTCGTCGATGTGGTCGAGCACCCAGTAGCGGGCGGCCACCTCGTCAAGCTCGAAGCGCGATTCCGCCTCCTCCACGAGCGCTTCGTACTGCCACAGCACGAGGCGATCGGCGAGATGAGACTGGGCGCGGATGAGCGAGTTCTGCGTATCTTCGTCGGTGCGACCGCGCTCGACCATGTCCTGGTGGGCGCGCATGACGTCCACGTCGTACTCCGTGAACAGCCGGGTCTCGGGGTCTTGGATGTACGGGAAACCCATGGCACGCCAAAATCGGCGAGTGGAGTCAGTATCCATATTCGCCAGCTCCGCCGCCTCGCGGAGATGATATTTTGCGGGGCCATCCAGCAGTCGGCGCACGTGCGTTTCGACCGTGGTGGGAACATCCTCAGGCGAATCCTGAGGCGTTGTGTTCTGGGTCACATTCCCACCCTAGCAAGTCGACGCATTGATTCCAACAGAAAAACTACTCTCCGCAGGTCAGAGCGTATTCCACCACGCCAGCCTGCACATTCGAGGTTCAGTCTATCGCCTCGCCTGCGAAAAACGCATTAGTCTTGAAGGTATGGCTTTTACACAGAACGACGACGACGCAGCTCCGTCCCGCCCCACATCCCCCATCGACGATCGCGCGAACCGCTACGTGGCGGATCTGCTCGCGCGGGTTCCCGAGCTTGTGACCAGCCTTGGTCAGGGCGAGGCCGACGAGCGCGAGTACTCCGATCACTCCCCCGCAGGCGCCGAGGCGATGGCGGATCTCCAGCGTGGCACGCTCGCCGACATCCGCGAGCTGGAGCCGGTAGACGAGGTTGATCGGGTCACCAAGGCCACCCTCATCGAGCACCTAGAACTGGAGATCGACTACGTCGAGCGCGGCGAGATTGGCGAGATCAACGTGATCGCCTCGCCGCTGCAGTCGGTTCACGAAATCTTCGACAACATGAAGCAGGAGACCGCCGAGGACTGGGAGCTCATCCTCGGGCGCCTGACGAACGTGGATAAGGCGCTGGGCGGGTGGAAAGAGACCCTCGAGGTCCGCGCCCAGTCGGGACCGCCCCAGTCGGCGAAGCAGATCGAGCTTGCCATCGGCCAAGCCGAAGCGCTCGCAGCAGACGATTCAAAGCTCACCGATCTCGCCCGTGGCGGGGCCAGGATCATCGGAGATCTCGGCGATGAGCTCCTCGAGGCGTCGATGGGTGCCCGCGCAGCCTACTCCGAACTGGCTGACTTTTTGCGCAAGAACATCTTGCCCACCGGCGTCGCCGACGAAGCGTTCGGCCTCGAGCGCTACGAGCCGCGCATTCGCGAAGCGACGGGCGCGCGCCTGGACCTCGACGAAACGTATGAGTGGGGTCTGGAGGAACTGGCGCGAATCGTCTCCGAGCAGGAGGCCGTGGCGAAGGACCTGTTTGGTTCTGGCGTGAGCGTGACCGAGGCGATGGATCGCCTCAACGCGGATCCCGCCTATCAGTTGCACGGCACGGACGCGCTCAAGGCGTGGATGCAGGAGACGTCGGACCGCGCGCTCGATGACCTCCACGGCAGCCACTTCGACATCCCCGCGCCCCTGCGCAAGCTCGAGTGCATGATCGCTCCCTCAGGCACCGGCGCGATCTACTACACCGGCCCCACCGATGATTTCTCGCGCGGTGGCCGCATGTGGTGGTCCGTCCCAGACGGCACGGACACGTTCCATACGTGGCAGGAAAAGACGACCGTCTATCACGAGGGCGTGCCCGGCCATCACCTGCAGATCGGCATGGCCACCTACATGAAGGACACGCTCAACGACTGGCGCCGAAATCTCTCGTGGAACTCCGGCCACGGCGAGGGCTGGGCGCTCTACGCGGAGGGCCTCATGGCCGAGCTCGGCTATCACGATGATCCGGCCGACTACATGGGCGTGCTCGATTCGGAGCGGCTGCGTGCAACGCGCGTGGCGCTCGACATCGGGTTCCACCTCGGCAAGCCCTCCCCCGCGGGATACGAGCACATCAACCCCACGTGGAACCGCGAGGTGGCGTGGCAGTTCCTCCAGGACAACGTGGCGATGGACCGCTCGTTCCTAGCTTTCGAGCTCAACCGGTACTTGGGCTGGGCCGGCCAGGCGCCGTCCTACAAGGTCGGCCACCGTATCTGGAAGCAGTTGCGCGCCGACGCCGAAAAGCGGCCGGGCTTCGACCTCAAGACGTGGCACATGCGCGCCCTTGAAATGGGCTCGGTGGGACTCGACGTCATGCGCGATGCGCTTGCGGATGGGCGCGATGACTAAGCGCCTTCTGCTCGCATCCGCCTCCCCCGCGCGCAAGGCCACCCTCATCGCGGCGGGAATCACGCCAACCATCGCTGTGGCCGATCTGGACGAGGACGCCCTCCTCGCGGCCAACCCCGGCCGAGATGCCGCGGGGCAGGTGGAGCTCTTGGCAACCGCCAAAGCGCGGGCAATCGCAGATGAGCTGCGCCGTCACGCTGAGCTAGGCGGCCAGGAGCCAAGCGGCCTAGAGCCGGGCGCTCATAAGGCAGGCGGCCGGGAGCCGGGCGCTCTCGGTGAGCCGACGCCGACCGTCGTCGTCGGATGCGATTCCATGCTCGAGATGAACGGGCAGATCGTCGGCAAGCCGCATACGGCCGAGGTCGCCCGCGAGCGCCTGCGCGCGATGAGCGGCAACCCCGGAGATTTACATACGGGCCATTGCGTGATCGATCTCGAGTCCGGCGAGTTGGCGGTAGGTACGTCGACGACGACGGTCTACATCGCCGAGCTCACCGATGCGGACATCGAGGCCTACATCGCCACCGGCGAGCCGCTCAAGGTGGCGGGCTCGTTCACGATCGACGGCTACGGCGGGCCATTCGTGGACAAGATCGAGGGCGACCATCATGGGGTCGTTGGGATTTCGCTCCCGCTGCTGCGCCACCTGCTGGCCGATCTCGGGCATTCAATCACGGAGTTTTGGAATGAGCGATAGCGGCGGGCGCGACCGCGCACGTGACCGCACCATTCCCGACCACGACCTCACGCCCGAGGAGCTCGCCGAACGCCACCGACGTCGGGCGGAGCGCCGCGCCCGCGGCGAAGCATTCGTGGAGTGCGGGTGCGGCAACAAGCACTGGGGTCTCCTTGGGGCCGCAGGCATTGTGGCGTGGCGACCCGCCGACGCACCCCGCCGCTCCGAACCCGAGGTGCTCTTGCAGTTGCGCGTCTCGTGGTCGCATCAGGGCGGCACGTGGGCGGTTCCCGGCGGCGCAATCAACCGCGGGGAAACCGCGTGGGAGGGCGCCGTTCGCGAGTTCGCGGAAGAGGCCGGGTTCGCCGCCCTCAGGGAGCCGAGCGGATCGCACGTCCTTCGCCACCCCGACTGGTCCTACACCACCTTCGTGGCGGAGGTCGCGGATCCGAACGTGGAGATCCTGCCCAACACCGAATCCGAACAGTTGCAGTGGGTGCCACTCAGCGAGGTTGGGGAGTTCGACCTCATGCCACCCTTCCGCGAAGCACTCCCAGATCTCCTTGCGCTGATACATTAACCGTTATGTCCACCTCTTCGCCCAGCGGCAGCGAGCAGCGCAACCAGCACAAGCAGCTGGACCAGCACAGCGACAAAGTACAGACCACACAACTTTGGCTCAGAAGCTTCGTGGCTTTCTGCCCAGCTGGCGTTTTGTGGTGGCGCTACTGATCGGCACGCTGGTGGGCTTCGGCGCGCTGCAGATCGCGACGCACGACGAACGGCTCGGCCAGCGCTCAGTCGATATCGCAATCGTTGACGAGGCTCAGGTTTTCGACGACGATCGGGTGCGCGATGCGATCGAATCGTCCTGTTGGGAGTAGATGCCGACGTCTACGTGTTCAGCTCGGACCAACGTTGCGAGAGCAACTCGATGGACGCCCACGGCGAAACCCTGGATGACTTCGATCTGGTTCGCCGCAATTCGGGCGTCGGGGTCGCCGCACCTATGGCAATTCACATCTGCGTGGCTGAGGATTCCCTCTACTAGGACAGTGGTTTCTTCATCGCCTTTGACTACGCGGACGGTACCCATCTACCCATTCGGCAATACAACATGTCTACATCCGTCACTGCCGAGCCCGAGGATTTCCTCGTGAGCTACTTCGAATCCGGAACGGGTGACTCCCCCTTGTACACCAGGAGATATTCATGCCAGCAGGGCGTGGCCGACATGATTCAGGAGATCTCAGACAGTCAGTAATGCGGAAAAATGTGGCCCGGGCAATGCCCGGGCCACGCTCTCATGCCGCCGTTAGACGATGTAGTCGAGATCTTCTTCGAACTCGCGGTTCTGCTTCGTGCGCTCGGACATCGGAGTCCACTCGCGTTCGGGCGAACCGACGTAGACCTGGCGCGGGCGGCCGATCTTCTGAGCCGGGTCGAGGACGAGCTCGCGGTACTGCGCGATCCAGCCGGGCAGGCGACCAAGCGCGAACAGCGGCGTGAACATCTTCGTCGGGAAGCCCATTGCCTTGTAGAGGAGGCCTGTGTAGAAGTCGACGTTCGGGTAGAGGTTGCGCTCCACGAAGTAGTCGTCTTCAAGCGCGGCCTGCTCGAGCTCCATTGCCATATCGAACAGCTCGGTGTCTCCCTTGAGGCGGCCGAGGATGTCGTCGGCAAGACCCTTGACGATCTTTGCGCGCGGGTCGTAGGACTTGTAGACGCGGTGGCCAAAGCCCATGAGCTTGACGTTGTTCTTCTTGTCCTTGACCTGCTGAACGAAGTCGGAGATCTCGGTGCCGGACTCGCGAAGGTCATCGAGCATCATGAGCACGGCCTCGTTCGCGCCACCGTGCAGCGGGCCAGAGAGCGCGCCCACGCCAGCGGCAACGGAGGCGTAGATCGACGCCTGCGAGGAGCCGACGAGTCGCACCGTGGAGGTGGAGCAGTTCTGCTCGTGGTCGGCGTGCAGGATCAGCAGCTTGTCGAGAGCGTTGACGATCGTCGGGTCCACATCGTGCGTCTGATACGGAAGCCCGAAGGTCATGCGCAGGAAGTCCTCGGTGTAGGACTTGGTGGCATCCGGGTAGAGCAGCGGCAGACCCGTCGCGCGCTTGGAAATAAACGCGATCATCGTAGGCAGCTTGGCCATGAGGAGTACCGAGGCGAGGTCGCGCTGCTCGGCGTCGAGCGGATCGAGCGTGTCCTCGTAGTAGGTGCCGAGGCCCGCGACGCCGGCCTGAAGAATCGACATCGGATGGCCCGATGAGGGGAACGCCGTGAAGAAGCTGCGGAAATCCTCGTGCAGGAGCGTGTGCTTCTTGATGCGGCGGGTGAACGACGCGAGCGAAGCCGCATCGGGAAGCTCGCCGTAGATGAGCAGGTAGGCCACCTCGAGGAACGAGCTCTTCTCTGCCAGCTGCTCGATCGGATAGCCGCGGTAGCGCAGAATGCCCGCTCCGCCGTCAATGTAGGTGACCTTGGATTCGCACGAGGCCGTGTTCGTGAATCCCGGATCGAGGGTTGTGGTGCCGGTTTGGCCCAGCATCTGATTAATCTTAAAGCCGTCGTTACCTTCAACAGCCTTTACGCGCTCGAGTTCGAGCCTGTCGCCGTCGACAATCAACTGCGCATTACTAGACATTGAGTCTCCTTTGCGATGTCTCCCCACGGGCAGGGGCATAGGTGCAACACAGGTCACACTACCTGAATTAGCGTCAGTTTAACTATCTTAAGGTCAAGATACCTAGTCTGAAATTCTTTTCAGAACCTCTGGGAGACGTGCCAGCCGCTCGCACGCGGCATCGATCGCCGAATCCGGCGCGGTCAGCGACATGCGCACATAGCCATCGCCCGCCTCGCCATAGAACGTTCCGGGGGCGACGACGATTCCCAGCTCAGCGCACGCGTTGACAATATCCCACGACGACGCCCCCTGGGCCCGCGCCCACAGGTACAGACCCGCAACCGAATCGGGATCGTTCGTGAGTCCGGCGGCATCGAGCGCGCCGAGGAGTTTCGTGCGCCGGGCGTGGTAGATCTCGCGCTGGGCCGCCACGTGATCGCCGTCGGCAAGGGCGACCGCCATGGCGCGCTGAACCGGACCGGGCATCATGAAGCCCAGATGTTTGCGCAGTTCGATCATCGGCGTGATGATCTGCGGATCGCCCGCGAGCCAGGCCGCGCGATAGCCGGCCATGTTCGACTGCTTGGATAGCGAGTAGACCATGAGCAGGCCGCTCGCGTCGCCATCGCATACGTCGTCGGCGATGATCGACGGGGATTCGCTGCCCTGCCAGCACAGTTCGGCGTAGCACTCGTCCGACGCAACCACCACGCCGTGTTCGCGCGCCCACGCCACAATCGCACGCAGCTGGCCGCGCCCGAGGACGTGCCCGTTCGGGTTTCCGGGCGAGTTGAGCCAGAGTAAGTCGAGGTCGGTGGGCCAGGTGGCCGGATCGGCGTCGGTGTCGATCAATACTGGCTGCGCGCCCGCAAGCCGCGCCCCGACGTCGTAGGTCGGATACGCAACGTTCGGGAACCCGATACGCGAGCTGGGGCCGAATCCCATGAGCGAGGGCAAGAGGCCGACCATTTCCTTCGAGCCGATCGTCGGCAAGATCGCCACGGGTGAGGTGATCCCCCGCTGTCGCGCCATCCAGTCGGCGATCGCGGCACGCAGTTCGCCGGTACCGACGACGGCGGGGTAGCCGTGCGCGTTCGAGGCCTCGGCGAGGGCGTCGCGGACGATGCCGGGCGTGTCATCGACGGGCGTGCCAATCGTCAGGTCGCATACGCCGTGTGGATACTGCGCTGCCCGATCGCGAGCGGGAACGAGCGCGTCCCACGGGAAATCGGGCAGGGAGTCAGTATAGAAAGCCACGTCTAGTCATTCACGCCTTCGGGCAAAGCTGCCACGATCGGGTGGTCTTTCGCGATGGGCCCCATTTTGGCGGCGCCGCCGGGCGAGCCGAGATCGTCAAAGAATTCGACGTTCGCCTTGTAGTACTCCGACCACTCTTCCGGGGTGTCATCCTCGTAGTAAATGGCTTCGACCGGGCAGACCGGTTCGCAGGCGCCACAATCCACGCACTCATCGGGGTGGATGTACAGCATGCGTTCGCCTTCGTAAATGCAGTCCACCGGGCATTCGTCAACGCAGGCAGCGTCCTTGATGTCTACACACGGCAGGGCAATAATGTACGTCACACTAAACCTCTTTCCATTGGTTCGAACCGATTCGAGTTTACACGGATAAATCTAGTACAAATTCAGATGCTTATCCGCAGGTGACCGCATGGACCGGTTCATAGGTCCAAGTGTACTGTTCTTGGTTCTCCAGCTCTCCGTTCAGGGAGACGTTGCGACCAACTGTGATTGAGAAGCCACTGGCTCCGGCCGCTGAGGGCACGCAGTCGGCAGCCAGGTTCTCGCGCGTTTCCGGATCCCTGAACGCAAAGCGCTCGGACTGCCACACGTCGACGTCCCAGTACTTCGTGGACCACAGGCGCGAATGTACCTGACCGTCGGCAACCCACGCCTCAATCATCACGCCGTAGGGAGTGTTGTTCTCCCAGATCATCGGGATCTGATCGCCCCAGATGGTGGCCTCGAGGCCGGCGGGGTAACGCGAGAAGTACTTCGAGTGCGGTTGGTGGGAAATGTCTTCCATGCCGGCGCGGTAACCGATGTTGAACATGTTGGTGGACAGCTGCGAGAGGCCTCCGCCCATCGCCGTCGAATTGAAGCCGTTCGAGACCACGCCCGAGGAGACGAAGCCGTGTTCGGCGTCGACGGGCCCAAGCTGGTCGCCAAGATTAAACTGCTCGCCGGGCTTGATCAGCACGTTCGTCACCTTCGAGGTGCCCACCACGAGGTTGGTGGTGCGCACCGAATCGGCGGTCAGCGGCGTGGAGATCGAGGAGACGACCTCCGTGATTCCCATCTCCTCGGCGTCTTCCGTGGTGAACTCCGGCTCTTCGACGATGATATCGGCGACGACGGTACGGTCAGTTCCCTCCGCGATGCCAAGGAGCGCCGTGGAGATTTGCTCGATGTCGAGCGACTCGCCGTTCTCGGACGGGGTGATGACCGGGGCGCCACCGCTGATGGTGATGATCGCGTCGGTTGGAGTTCCGAGCACCTCGCCAGCACGCTCCTCAATAATGCCTTCAAGGCCGTCCTGGTCCACGCTCAGCTCGGGCGCATCGCCCTCGTGTGCGACGGACAGGAGCGAGCCGGTCTGCGCCGGTTCGAGCTCGACCATGACGTCCTTGATTGTGATTGAGATAGGGCCGGCAAGAAGCGGTTCGATCGTGTCGGCAGCAAAGGTCTCAAGTTCCTCGGTGCTGATCTCCGGCTCGACAGTCTCGGTGGGGAGCTGAATCGGGGCGTCTCCCGCCAGCCATTCGTCGACGATCACGGTCTGCGATTCGTCCTTCACGATGCTGACGCCCTCCTGTGCGGGCTGGACGTTCACGTTGGCGTCGCTAATGGACAGTTCCGCGTCGGTGGGCTCCTGCGCGAACGCCTCGGCGAGACGGTCAACCTCGGTTGCGAGCGCCGCGTCATCTGCGACCAGCTTCGCGTCGATGTTCGAGCCGCCAGAAACCTGCGCCCACAGCTTCATCGGGTGAAGCGAGAATCCGGTGAGGCCGTCAAAGGTCTCATCGAGATCGACAGCCAAATTGATCGCGGCCGGATTGACCTGTTCGGTGGCATCGCCCTCGGCGGTCGTCACCTCACGCGGATTTTGAAGATCTGCAGCGAGCCCGGTTTCCACGGCCTCGTAGGCTTCTTGCTCCGTCATGCCACCAACCGGCACGCCGGAGACTGTCAGCCCGCTCGGCATGCGATCCTGCAGCGCGTAGGCAGCGCCGACGTACCCTGCGCCCAGCAGAAGCACAACGATGAACAGGACGAATGGCCAGCGGCGCTTCTTTTTCACGGGCTCATCCTCATCAGTGCTGTCGCCAGCGCGGTCGTCGTCGGCGTGGTCCTTGGCGGTGCTGTCCTTAGCCGCATCCGACTCCGGAATGTATGCGGGTGGAGCAGCTACAGGCTGCTCGGTTGTCTCGTCCGCGTCAAACGTGGCGGTCGGGGCGTCGTCGGCCGCCAGATGCTCCGTCTCGTCAGGACTCCATTCGGCGGTCTCATCCACGAGCTGATCATCACGCCATTCGGCGGTCTCATCTGGATTGGGCTCGGTGCTGGCTGAGTCGGTGCTAGCTGAGTCGGTGCTAGCTGAGTGAGTGTCGGGTGAGTCGGTGTTGGGTGAGTGAGTCTCGGGTACGCGCGGTTCGTCATCCCCAATGCGTCGGCGCCAGGCGTCGAGCAGATTATCGTCCTCGTTCGGGTTATCGGCCACGTCTGATCTCCTTGGGTGTTCCACACACCGATGTTACCGGCGACGCCCGCGATATGGCAGATTCGCCGCGTAAATCACCTCATCGCCAAGCGTGAGGTTTGTCGCGGAGTTCCTAGCCGCCATCGTATGGTTGCTGCCAACTCCAGTTCGCGGCTCGCGCGCGGTCCCTGCGCCTGGCGATACCTGCCGTAGCAAGGCACGCGAGCGCCGATATCTCCATCCAGATCGTGCTGAAGACGGACTCGCCGGCCGCGAGGGCGTCGTCGGCAGGTGGCGCGTACATAAGAGCAACCGTGGTGGCGAAGACGGCGAGGGTGTAGGGCGCCCACGCCCAGATGCCGCGCCATTCCCACATCGCCCACGCGCCGCTGGCCACGATCGCCGTTGCGGCGAGGATACCGAGCACCGGCTTGTCGAGCGGTCCCGGATACACGACGAATCCGATTAGCCCGGACACGGCACCGGCGAGGATGCCCCCGATGATGGCAAGAATCTTCATGCGGATGAGTCTACCCGTGGCGGCTTACGCTTGCGCGGCGCGCTTGCGGCGGGCTGCCTCGCGGGCACGGTCGATCGAATTGAGAGTCACCTTGCGGATGCGCACGGATTCGGGCGTGACCTCGATGCACTCGTCGTCGGCGGCAAATTCGATGGACTCCTCGAGCGTCATCTTCCGGCGCGCCTGGAGGGTCTCGAAAACGTCGGCGGTGGCCGAGCGCATGTTCGTCATCTCCTTGGCGCGCACGAGGTTGATGTCCATGTCTTCGTTACGCGGGTTCTCCCCCACCACCTGGCCCTCGTAGACCTCCTCGCCCGGGTCCACGAAGAACGTTCCACGATCCTCGAGGCGCTGCAGCGAGAACGCCGTGACCTGGCCCTGCCGGTCGGACACGAGCGAGCCGCTCTGGCGCGATTCGATCTCGCCCGCCCACGGCTTGTAGCCCTCGGCGATCGAGGCGGAGATGCCCGTGCCGCGGGTGAGCGTGAGGAAGGTGGTTCTGAAGCCGATGAGGCCGCGCGCGGGAACCACGAACTCCATGCGCACCCACCCCGTGCCTCGGTTCGACATCGTCTCGAGGTGGCCGCGCCGCGCCGCCATGAGCTGCGTGACGGCTCCGAGGTATTCCTCGGGAACGTCGATGGTTGCGCGCTCCCACGGTTCGTGAACGACGCCGTCGATCACCTTGCGTACGGCCTGCGGCTTGCCGACGGTCAGTTCGAACCCTTCGCGGCGCATCGTCTCCACGAGCACCGCGAGCGCGAGCTCGCCACGGTCTTGAACTTCCCACGCGTCCGGGCGCTCCGTGGGCAGCACTCGGATCGAGACGTTGCCGATGAGCTCCTGGGCGAGGCGTTCCTTGATCTGGCGGGCGGTGAGCTTGTGCCCTTTTCCGCCGGTGCCGGCCAGCGGCGACGTGTTGGTGCCGATCGTCATGGAGATCGCGGGATCATCGATGTGGATCGGTGGGCGGGGACGCGGATCTGCGAGATCCACGAGCGTCTCCCCAATCGTAATGTTCGGGATACCGGCCACGGCCACGATGTCTCCCGGGCCTGCCGTGGGCGCGGAGCTGCGCTCGAGGCCCTTCGTCAGCAGCAGTTCGGAGATGTGGACGCGCTCGATCGACGAGTCCGGGCCATCCGCCAAGCCCACCCACGAGCCTTTCTCTAGTTCGCCAGAGAAGACGCGGACGAGCGCGAGCCGGCCGAGGAACGGGGAGGCGTCGAGGTTCGTCACCTGGGCCACGAGCGGAGCGCTCGGATCGTAGGTCGGTGCGGGGATGTGCTGGATAATCGCGCGGAAGAGCGGTTCCAAGTTGGGCGAATCGGGGAGCTCGCCGTCGGCCGGCTGCTCGAGCGAGGCGCGCCCCGCCTTTGCCGACGCAAAGATGACGGGGATGTCGAGGATCGCCTCGAGTTCGACGTCGTGCTCGTCGTCCATCTCAATATCGGTGGCGAGCGAGAGCAGGAGCTCCATCGTCTCGTCCACGACCTCGGCGATGCGGGCGTCCGGGCGGTCGACCTTGTTGACCACGGGGATTACGGGCAGGCCGGCTTCGAGGGCCTTGCGCAGGACGAAGCGGGTCTGCGGGAGCGGGCCTTCTGAGGAATCGACAAGGAGGACCACGCCGTCGACCATCGACAGTCCGCGCTCAACCTCGCCGGAAAAATCCGAGTGGCCGGGGGTGTCAATGACGTTGATGGTCACGCCCTCGGGGGCGTCGAAGTCCGCCGCGGAGGGGCCACTGTAGGAGATGGCCGTGTTCTTAGCGAGGATCGTGATGCCCTTTTCGCGTTCAATATCGCCCGAATCCATGACGCGTTCGCCCGTCTTCTCCACGGAGGCATGCGAGTCGAACACGTTGCCCTGCCAGAGCATGGCGTCAACGAGCGTGGTCTTTCCGTGATCGACGTGGGCAACGATTGCGACGTTGCGCAAGTCATGGCGGACGGTTGTGGGCATATGGTTCCTTTGCGATTGGGCGGCGCCGGGCGGCAGTGCCGCGTAGCCGGCCAGAAGCGCTGGCCAGCACTTCATCCTAGACCCGCGCGGTGAACCGCTTGAAGACCGCCGGGAAAAGTGCGAGCCAACGTACACTCTGCCCGTTTGCCGGGCGCTGCTGGGGCGGGCGGCGTTAACCCCAGCACACGCGGTTTCGCGCGGGCACTAAACCCTGAGACAATACCGCCATGACCCTTGTAATGCGCGCGAAATCAACCCGGATCTACGCCTACCTGCTGTGGTTCTTGGCGTCGGCAACCTTGGTGGCCTCCGTCGCCAACGGCGGGATCAGTGAGCTGCTGTGGGCGACGCCGGTCACGCTGCTTATCGCTACGATCGGTTGGGCGGTGTTCTGGAATCCGCGCATCGAGGTGGGCCCGGGTGGCATTCGCATCGTGAATATCGTGCGCGAGCACCTCGTGCCGTGGTCGGACTTCTACGTGGCCGAGAATCGCTGGGGGCTCTACATCTACTCGCGCGAGCAGTCGAAGAAGATGAGCGTGTGGGCCGTGCCCTCCAACGTTGGCCTGTTCTCCAACTCGTGGCGCAACAGGAAGAAGATTCCAGACAACCCCGAGGACGTTCAGTGGAACGCGCCCGGCCGCGAGAACCGGATCGTGGACGTGAAGTTCGTGGCGGACCTGCTGACGATCCGCGCAGGTCAGATCCGCAAGAACAGCCACCTGCGCACCGACTTGGCCGCGCAACTCGACGAGCACTGGCCACCGACCACCGTCACGAAGGTTCAGATCATTCCGGTCGTCTCGATCGTCGCTCTCTTCGCGCTGACGATCCTCATGTTCGTCAGCAACTAGTTTCGCCTTCGCGCGGCGTTAGTCCTGCTGCCAGGCGTCCCAGAGTGAGGCGTACTCTCCGCCGAGCGCCACGAGCTCATCGTGGGAGCCGAGCTCAGCCACCTCACCATCGATCATGACGGCCACCCGATCGGCGTCGTAGGCGGTATAGAGCCGGTGCGCAATGGAGATAACCGTGCGGCCGGCGAGCACGCGGGACAGCGCCTGCTCCGCCGACCGTGCGGCAGTCGGATCCAGAAGGGACGTCGCCTCATCCAGGATGAGAACCGCGGGGTCGAGCAGCACGATGCGCGCGAGCGCGATCTGCTGCGCCTGCGACGGCGCTAACTCGCGCGCGCCGGAGCCGACCTTCGTCTCGATCCCTTCTGGCAGACGCTCGACCCACGTCGCGTCAACAGTTCGCAGCGCGGCGAGCAGATCCTCGTCTGTCGCATCCGATTTCGCGAAGCGGAGGTTTTCCGCCACCGTTCCAACGAACACGTGATTCTCCTGCGTCACGAGCGCCACGGTCTGGTGCAGTAGCTCCTCGTGCAGGCGCGTCACCTCGACGCCGCCCACGCGAATCGACCCCGCATCCGGCGGGTTCACACCGGCAATGAGGCGGCCCAGCGTGGACTTACCCGCGCCGGACGGGCCCACGATCGCGAGCCTCTCCCCCGGGCGCACGGACAGATCCACGTTGCGCAGGACGGGCTCGCCTTCGCGATAGCTGAACGACACGTCCTCGACGTCGATGGCGTCACTGGCTGGGACGGCGTCGTCGATGGTGCGATCTGAAGGCACCTCGGCAACACCGAAAATACGCGACAGCGCCACGGCCGCGAACTGAAGCTCGTCGATCCACCAGCCGAGTTCGTCGAGTGGCCAGCGGAGCTGCTGGGCGTAGATCGCCACCGCGATCACGGCGCCGACCGTCGTGACGCCGAGGCCAACCAGCCACGCGCCCCACACGATCGCGATGACCATCGGCGCGAACAGGACGAACAGCATCGTCGCGGAAAAGTACGCGCGCATCAGAGCCGAATACCGCTCGTTGTCCCACATTTCTCGCAGGAGCACCGACGTGCGGCGGATGCGGACCTCGTTCATGCCAAGTGAATCGACCGTGGCCGACTGCTCGACCGTCTCGGTGATGTCGCCCGAGACCTCCGCGCTCAGCGCCGAGGAGGCCAAGTAGGCCGCGATGGTGCGGCGCAGATACCTGCGGATCGTGAAGAACAGCGGCACGAACGAGAGCACGACGACGAAGCCCACCCGCCACTCAATGACGAGCGCGGCGATGACCGTGACGATCACTTGGAAGGAGACCACCATGAGGCGCGAGATTCCCTGACGCACGATGAACTCGACGCGGTTGACGTCGGAGGTCGTACGGCCGAGCAGATCGCCGGTGCCGGCGGCCTCAACCACGGACAGCGGCAGGTGCATCACCGATTCGACGAGGCGAACACGCAGGACGTTGAATACCTTCTGGCCGAGCACCCGGCTGCGGAAATCCGCGTACCACGACGCGATGAACTGCACGATCACCGCCACAATGATGACAATGATGTAGATGCGGATCACGGAGGCGGTAGTGCCGGTGGCGACGGCGTCGAAGCTCTTTCCAATCACCCACGGGGTGACCACGGCCGCGACCGCCACGAGAACCTGCACTGCGATGACGAGCGCGAACTCGCCCTTGTAGAGCTTGAACAGGTCGATGACCTTCGTGGCCACCGTGCGGTTTGTTGCGAGAGGTAACTTCATCGGGTGGCCTCCTCTCCGGCCTCGGGTTGGTCATCTGTTGCTTCGGGCTGGTCTGTGGTTTGGTCTGTTGCTTCGGGCTGGTCTGTGCTTTCGGCCCGGTCTGCGGCAGGGGTGTTCTCGTCTCCCGAGGCACGATGCACGACGGCGTGGTAGCGCGGATCGTCCAACAGCTCGGCGTGCGTGCCGCGAGCGGCTTCCGTGCCGTCCTCGCCCAAGAAGATCACCTCGTCGGCCTCACCGAGCATGATCGGCGAGGCCGTGACTGCGACGGTGGTGCGGTTACGGCGCTCCGCGTGCAGTCGGGAGGCGATGCGCGACTCCGTGTGCGAATCGACGGCGGAGCTCGGCTCAACGAGCAGAAGCACCGGCGCCTGCGTCAGCAGCGCGCGGGCGAGAGCCACGCGCTGGCGCTGACCGCCGGAGAGCGATCGGCCGCGCTCGGCCACGTACCCATCGAGGCCATCCTCGAGACTCTGGACGATGTCCGACCCGTCAGCGGCGATCATCGCGAGCATGAGCTCGTTATCGGGGATCGCGATCGGGTTGTCCTTATGGTCGCGGTTAGCCACACCCGAGCCGTCGCCGGTATCACCCATCTGGCGGCCGACGCCGCGTGGTAGCGGCCACGCAGCGTTGTTCGCCTCAAGATTGGACCGCAGGCGGCCCTGGAACAGCTGCGCGATCGCGTCGGAGAGCACGATGCCCTTGCGGACCTCGGACAGCTCGAAGGCGTGAAGCGGGATCGCTTCTCCCCCGGCCCACTGGGCCGTTACGTCATTTTCGTCGTCCGTTCGAGCCAACCGCTCGAGCAGATCCGCGCTGAGATCGGGATCCGCGGCCACAAGCACGGTGTGGCGGCCGGGGCGGATCTCCACGCCCGACGTGCCATCGCGCAGCGTCGCCGAGGCCCAATCGAACTCGGGGCTGCGCTCGGCAGGCGAGCGATCGGCGTCGTGATTCCTCGGGACGCTCGCCGTGCGGACGGCGTCGACCCTCGAATCATTCGTCAGCGGCTCGATGGCCATGACTTTGCCGATGCGGTCGGCGGCGACTTTGGCGTCCGAGTAGAAGGAGAAGAAGCCGGTGGCCTGGTGGATCGGGATGACCATGTAGGAGGTGTAGCCGTAGAACGCGACGAGGTCGCCGTACGACATCGTGCCGTTGTACACCTGCCACAGGCCGCTGCCGACGATGATCGCCGTGAATACGCCCGGCACGGCGCTTGCGAGGCCCATGAGGAAGGCCTGAAGGCCGGCCACGCGGATGCCCGTGTCGCGCACCTTGTCCGACTGCTCGGTGTAGCGGCGGATGTAGGTATCCTCGCCGCCAACCCCGCGCAGCACGCGAAGGCCGACGACGGCGTCCGACGCGAGAGTCGTGAGCTTGCCGCGTTCTTCTCGCTGCGCATTCAGGCGCTCTTGGAGGGGCTTGATGAGGAAGGTCATGAGCCCGATTGCAACCGGCAGACCAATCGCGACGACGAGGCCGAGCGGCACCGAAATGCGCAGCATGAGAACCACGGCGAGGATGAACGAGACGGTGGCCGCGATCATCTCGGGGATCATGTAGAGCAGCATGCCGAGCTTCGTGTTGTCGGTGGTTGCGGCTGCGACGATCTCGCCCGAGGGCATCGCGTTTCGGCCGCCCCCGCGCACGCCTGCGACCTTGAGGATCATCGCGCGCACCCAGCCGACGGACGCTCGCATGTGCACGATGAGGAGGAACGGCTCCGAGGCGGCACCGAGTGCGCGGAATCCGATGGTGGCGATGAGCAGGAGGAGGCCTGGGACGAGGGCGGCGGTCAGGCCACGTTCAATCCCGGAATCGAGCACGATGCCGAGCGCCCACGCGATGAGGATCGTGCCCGCGAATGCCGCTGTGGAGATGAGCGCCGTGAGAGCGATCATCGCCTTGTTCGCGCTGATCGTTGAGCGAATGAGCCGTGCCGGATCCATGTCGGGGATCGAGTCAACCTCGAATGCCGCGGGCCAGCGCGCCGGCTGAGGGCCGACGTCGAACCTACGCTGGTTGATCGCGCGGCTACCACGCTCGGCGAGTCGCTGGCGGCGCGCGGCGGCGCGTTCTTGTGCGCGCTCATGGGCGCGTAACCGCGGGGGGATATACAGATTTCGCATCGTTAAACTTTCACATCGTACACACCGGTGCCACAGGGCACACGGATTCAAGGTTCGAACGTCGGGCACGCCGCGCTAAGGCGGCGGCTCCTAAAGATGCGTGATAATCATGCGAAAAGACTAGCACGGAGATGGGGGGTCTCCAAAAAACAGGACGCGGCTCGGCTTCCGGCGCCGCGTCATCGCGCCCAGCACCCCCACAGCACGCCATCCAGCGCATTACCCAGCACGCCCCCTCTTCCGCAACCGGGGCAAGTTCCAACCAAACCGGGCAGGAACTTCCTGCACCATTTGACCAGAACCTGCAACTTTTGCGAGAGAAGTGGCGCCTGGGGCGATGGCGCGCGGGCACAGCAAGAGGGCCGATCCGCTAGGGCACAGCAAGAGGGCCGATCCGCTAAGCGGATCAGCG
>NZ_JBHWPL010000052.1:0-50092 GCF_043424875.1 Trueperella sp.
AGCCGATCCACGAGCACGGGATCGGCACGCCACAACCTCTCCGAATCCAGCAGGTGCGTGAGCAGGAGGTGATACTTCAGCGGGCTCATCTTCATCACTCGCCGAATCGCCTGATCGCGGGTCTTTCCGTGGTGCCACCACGCCCGTTCGAGCTCGAGGACGCTGGCCTCAAACTCGCTTAGCTCGCCCCCGCTTAGCTCGCTCTCGCTCAGCTCACCCTCGTTTCGCTCACCTTCAGACCGCTCAATGGACGCAGCATTGGGCTCGGCCGGTGGGAGATCGGGCTCCACGTCAAATTCCTCGCTGCGAATCATGGTTCCAGCCTACGGCCCGGCACCGACGAATTCACATCGCGCACTGCCCTGCCCGCGAGCGCGCGGCGAGCACCTCGGCTACCGTGGATTCATGAGCAATTTGCGCGACATCATCGATCCCGAGTGGGCTGCGGCTCTGGAGCCGGTGGCCACCGACATCGCCGCGATGGGAGATTTCCTACGCGAGGAGAACGCCGCCGGCCGCGGCTACCTCCCCGCCGGCGCGAACGTCCTGCGGGCGTTCACCTATCCACTATCCAAGGTGCGCGTGCTCATCGTGGGGCAGGATCCATATCCGACGCCGGGGCACCCCATCGGGCTTTCCTTCGCCGTGGACTCGGACGTGCGCCCACTCCCCCGATCCTTGACCAACATCTATCGCGAGCTCAACGACGATCTTGGCATCCCACCAGCCGAGCACGGCGACCTCACGGCCTGGTCCGAGCGGGGCGTCATGCTCTTGAACAGGGTGTTGACCGTGCAACGCGGCCTGCCGGCGTCGCACCGCGGGAAGGGATGGGAGGCCATCACCGACCACGCAATCCGCGTTCTCGCCCGCCGCGACCAGCCGCTCGTGGGAATCTTGTGGGGGCGAATGGCTCAGGAACTCAAGCCCTTGCTAGGCGCGACCCCCGTCATCACCTCGCCGCATCCCTCACCGCTATCGGCGAGCCGCGGCTTCTTCGGCTCCAAACCGTTCTCTCGCACAAACGCCCTGCTGGTCGAGCAGGGCGCGGAGCCGATCGACTGGTCGGTCTGAGAGCGCCGATCACGCCCGGCCACCTCGCGTTCACCTTCCCGCCGTATGTTGACGCATGTTCACATCGTGAGGAGATGCCATGGCTAAATCGGCGGCACACCCCACCGCGCCAGAGGGCGGCGTGGGCGAGGTTGCCCGCGAATTCTCGCGCTTGGGCGTGACCTCCTTTGGCGGCCCGGTCGCTCATCTCGGATACTTCCGCACCGCGTTCGTTGAACGCCTGCGCTGGATGTCCGACCGCGCCTACGCTGACCTCGTCGCGCTCTGCCAGTTCCTACCCGGCCCCGCATCGAGCCAGGTTGGCATGGCGGTCGGGCTATCGCGAGCGGGCTACCGCGGCATGGCCGTGGCGTGGGCGGGCTTCACCATCCCCTCCATCATTGCGCTCGTCCTCTTCGGCTACGCCGTCGATTCCCTGGGAGACATCTCAAACGCTGGGTGGATCGCCGGCCTGAAAGCCGTGGCCGTCGCCGTCGTCGCCCACGCCCTGCTCGGCATGGCGAAGAACCTTGCCTCGGACCGCGAGCGCGCCACCATCGCAGCCGGCGCGATGGTGTTCGTGCTGCTTGTGCCCGGCGCATTCGGTCAGGTCGGCGCGATCGCTGCGGCCGGCGTCGTCGGCATTTTGTGGCTGCGTGCGAAGATCGACGACGCCGATGCCCACCTTCCCCTACCCGTCCGGCCCGCGGTCGGCATCGCGAGTCTCGTTCTGTTCGTCGCGCTACTTGCGGCAGTGCCGCTGCTCGTGACGATCACGAATAGCGACGCGTTGCGGCTCTTTGACGTGTTCTACCGCTCCGGCGCCCTCGTGTTTGGCGGCGGCCACGTGGTGTTGCCCCTCTTGCAGGCGGAGATGGTCGAGACCGGCATGGTCGGCGTGGAAGAGTTCTTGGCCGGCTACGGGGCGGCGCAAGCCGTGCCGGGCCCGCTCTTTACGTTTGCTGCCTACCTTGGCGCGCTCAACGAGGGCGGCCCGAACGGAATCCTCGGCGCAGCCATCGCGACGGTCGGCATCTTCTTGCCAGCCACGCTCCTCGTGCTCGGCGTGGCGCCCTTTTGGAACCGCGTTCGCCAGATCCCACTCATTCGGCGCGCGCTCCTTGGCGTGAACGCGGGCGTGGTCGGCATCCTCGCCGCAGCACTCTACGATCCGGTCTTCACCAGCGGAATCACCGGGCCGGTCACCATGGCGATCGGCGTCGCCGCCTTCATCGCACTGCACTCGTGGAAGCTCGCGCCCTGGATCGTCGTCGTTCTTGGTGCACTGGCTGGATGGGTGTTCCTCTAGGCACGCGGCCGCCCGGCAGGGCGCATCGCGCGGAGTTTTCGGGCATGAAAAGAGCCCCCTGTCAGACTCGAACTGACGACCTTCGCTTTACAAGAGCGGTGCTCTACCAACTGAGCTAAGGAGGCTTACCTAGCGCCTAGGCGCGAGGACTTTTCATAGTGTGCCAGATAAGGGCATTAATGGCCAAAGTGCTGGCGTTAGTTCGCAGGAGCACCCGCTTCGATCGCGGCGTTCAGAACTCCGCCGACGTCACCGGTCTCGAGCCAGGATTCTTCCACCTCGCCGTTCACCTCGAGGGTCGGAGTTGCGCCGTGGCCCTTGTCGCGGAACGCCTCCGTCGCATCCTTCGCCACCTGCTTCCACTCATCCGACACGATCGACGCGGGAAGATCAGCGACGACGTCCTCAGCCACTCCCACCGATACGGCGATCTCCGCGATCTCGGTTTCAGTTGGGGCGTTGCCGCCTTGGAGCACGACCTCGTTGGTCTTGTCGAAGAGCGCCTCGTTGAATGCGAGCGCCTGATCGGGCGAGTAGGTGGCCACGTAGAACATGGCGGCCGTCATCTGGTCCGAGATCTGATTGTTCAGCGTTGCCACAGGGTAGATGCGCAGAGCCATCTGGCCCGAGGAGATCAGCTGACGGTAGGTATCGGCGTATGCCGATTCCAAGTGGATACATCCGGAACAGGTGTAATCGGAGTACACGGATAGCATGCCCGCATCCGCGACAGGCGTGCCGGCAGCGCCGGTTGCGTCAATATCGATGCCGAAGTCATCCGTGACATTCGCGAGCTGCGCCGAGCGAACCTCGCCGTCGAAGTTAGTTGCCGGGTCCTCGTCGTCGCCAAGAATCTGCATCACAGCAAAGACAATGAGCGCACACGCAACAACGCCTCCAAGGATCATGAGCCACTTGTTGCGCTTCTTGCGCTTTTCTTCCTGCTCGCGCAGGATGCGCGCCTTTTCGCGTGCAATTTCGCGCTTTTCCTTCTTCGTGGGATTGTGCGATTGCCGTTTATTTGCCATTGGGATTCCTCTGTTCGTGGACCTGCGGAAATCTAATCACAGGCACCTGCATTTATCTATGGCGATCTCTCGCGCTCCTCGTTGAAACCTAAATTACATTAACGCCGGACTGGCTGACAACAATGACCGCCGCCATGGCGACGACGAGGAGGATTGCCAACCAGAACAGCCGGTAGCCGGGCGTCGGGCCGATGCCCTCCATGAGGAGGCGTGCACCCTCGCGGCCATTGCGGTTCGAGCTGATGAACCAGGCGACGACCATGCCCACCACCAGCCCGATTGGCTCAAAAAGCTCCGGCTGGGTAAGGGAAAACACTTCCAGTGCCGCAATCGTGGCCCAGGCGAGGGCGCCGCCAACGGCGAGCGAGATGGCGCTGCGCGCGAGCGCTCCGATGAGGGTCAGCGGCAGGCGAATGAGCGCTCCCGCGACGTCCCCCGAATACGGGCCGCCATGGGCGACACGGCGATCCTTGAGGTCGCGGCTCGCTCCGCCGATCATCGACACGACCACCACGAGGCTCGCAAAGACGATCGCGGCGGGCACCGTCCACACCAGCGAGAAAATCGCGATGATGACGCCGGTGAGCAAGACGTGCAGGCGCGCCTTGCGGGCGGGGCGGAACCAGTCCGGGAGCCGCTGCGGGGCCGCCGGATCGAACGGGGCGATCGCCTGGTCCCACTGCGCACCCTGCTGGGCGTGCCGGCCGACGGGAAGCAACTCGCGGGTGTGTGGGTCAAAATCCGGTTCGGCGGCAGGGCGATCGAAAACAGAGGTGCGGGAGGGGCTGGTGGCAGGCAGCTCCGCCGTGGTCGGCTCGTTGGGGCCGAACGCCTCCGGCATCTGCTCAGATCCCGGCGGGCCGTAGGAGTGCGCACCCAGATCGTATGGCCGGGTCGACAGCTGATCGCGGCCGCGATCGTAGGTCGGCCCCGGCTGTGTTTGCATACGAGTTCTATCGACGCCGAACGGAGCCGTGACCTGCCCGGTCTCGAGTCCGATGGGCTGGGTAGCGTCGACGCCTGAATCGCCGGCATCCCAGTCGGTGTCGTCGCTGTCATCGCCGTAGTCATCGAGGTCTTCCTCGAGCGTGTCCTGCCCGAAGCCCGTGACGGGACAGCCCGATCCGTCAACCGAGGACCCGGTCACGAGGGGGCTGGCCGCAACTGCCGCGCCGCTCGCCGCCGAGCCTGCGCTGGGACGTGCCCGGACGGCGTCGTCGGGTGAACTGGCGATGGTCTCAACAAGCTCGCCGAAGGAAATCCGGCGAGAGCTCTCGGGATCGAGTGCGCGCCGGAACGCGCGTTCGACCTCGGAGCTAAGGCCGGGAAGTCGGGGTTCACCGCTGAGGACGCGATGCATGACGGCCGGCGTGGTCTCGGCCTTGTAGGGTGCGGTGCCGGTGGCCGCGTAGGCGAGGACGGCCGCGAGCGCCCACCAGTCCGCCTTTTCGTCGGGTGAGGCGCCACGGATGACGCGCGGATCTGCCCAGCCGGGTGTGTGCGTGAGGGAGCCCGTGCGGGTCATGCGCAGATCGTCGCCGAGCTGGGCGATGCCAAAGTCGATGAGCACCGGGCCGTCCGCGCCCATCATGACGTTCGAAGGCTTGAGGTCGCGGTGCAGGACGCCCACCTCGTGGATGGAGCGCAGCGCCGCCGCGAGTTCTTCGCCGAGCTCTACGAGATCTGCACGTTCGTATCGCCCAGAATCTCGCACGTCCGCCTCGAGGGTCGGGCCGTCAATGAGCTGCGTGACGATGAAAACCTCGTAGTCCTCAGTCTCGGCGTCGAGGATCTGGGCCACATACTCGCCGTGAACGCGCTGGAGCATGCGAACTTCGCGGCGCAATCGCTCACGCGATGCCGGGTCCGCCGCCACCTCGGGATGCAGGAGTTTCAGGGCAACCTCGCGCCCGTCGGCGTCGACAGCCTGATACACCGCGGACATGCCGCCGGAGCCGATTCGTTTCACGATCTGATATCCGCCGATCGTTGACCGTTCCCCCATTCCACCTCCTTGCAACAAAATCCCGGGTTTCCGTTCATTTCATACTGTTTTCTGGCGTTTCCTGCAAAAATGTGGCGCATACCGCTTGCAGCGCTTCATACAGGCCAATTCTAAAGTGCGTGCAATATGTAACAATACTAGGGATGCCTACATAGACGTCGGCATCGTGTCAGAGTTGACACACTCCGGCACCTTTCACAACGGATCGTCCGGCACGTACCTGCCGGTGGAGGGAACCATTAAAAATGGCGACTGTTACATTTGACAACGCATCACGCGTTTATCCCGGATCAACCACTCCTGCTGTTGATTCTCTGAGCCTCGAAGTCACAGACGGCGAGTTCCTCGTGCTTGTTGGCCCGTCGGGCTCTGGAAAGTCTACGGCGCTGCGCATGCTCGCTGGCCTTGAGGATGTCAACTCCGGCCGCATCTACATTGGCGACCGCGACGTCACCGACGTCACCCCGAAGGATCGCGACATCGCGATGGTCTTCCAGAACTACGCCCTGTACCCGCACATGAGCGTTGCGGACAACATGGGCTTCGCACTCAAGATTGCCGGCGAGGATAAGGACGTCATTCGCCAGCGCGTCGAAGAGGCAGCACGTATCCTCGACCTCGAGCCCTACCTCGAGCGCAAGCCGAAGGCCCTCTCGGGTGGTCAGCGTCAGCGCGTGGCGATGGGCCGTGCGATTGTTCGTAAGCCGCAGGTCTTCCTCATGGATGAGCCGCTGTCGAACCTCGACGCGAAGCTCCGCGTGCAGACCCGTACGCAGATCGCCTCGCTGCAGCGTTCGCTCGGCGTCACCACCGTGTACGTCACCCACGATCAGACCGAGGCTCTGACGATGGGCGACCGCATTGCGGTTCTCAAGGACGGCATCCTTCAGCAGGTTGCGTCCCCGGCCGAGATGTTCTCGCGCCCGGCCAACGCCTTCGTTGCCGGCTTCATCGGATCGCCGGCCATGAACCTTGGCGACTGGACCGTTGACGGCAACCGCGCCGTGTTCGGCGATGCGTCGTTCGATCTGCCCGAGGACGTTCTCGAGGCCGTGCGCGGCGATGGCAAGGTCACGATTGGCCTGCGCCCCGAGGCTCTCGAGCTGTCGAAGGAAGACACGGGCGTGCCCGTCAAGGTCACCTTCGTTGAGTCCCTCGGTTCGGATGCTTACGTGTACGGCACGATCGTTGGCGCCGACCGCGAAGAGGGCAACTTCGGTTCGGGCGACTCCTCGGAGACGCTCGTCATCCGCATCGAGCCCTACGACGTCCCGGCGGCAGGCGAGGTTGTGTACGTGCGTCCGCGCGGCGAGTACACCCACTTCTTCTCGACCTCCACGGGCGAGCGCATCGATTCGTCGGTGAACGAGTTCTCGATGGCTGACGTGGACAACGCGGGCGCCGAGCCCGCCATCCAGGACGAGGCCGAGACGGACGAAGCCGTCACAGAGTAAATTTTTCTCGACTATTTGATCACGACGCCGGGGCTCAGGTTCGCTAACAGAGCTCCGGCGTCGTAATCTTTAAGCGGTAAGGAGGTGTCATGATTCGACCGTTGCAGATCACGTCTGCGCAGGTAGAGCCCGCGTTGCTCGATTTGCCGTGGGCGACCCCACTCGAAGAGTGGCCCTCCGACGTCATCGCCGCGCTCCCGCGCGGTATCTCTCGGCACATCGTGCGCTTCGCCCATCTGGACGGCCAAGTGGTGGCCGTGAAGGAGATCGGTGAGACCGTCGCGCACCACGAGTACGAGACCCTGCGCGATCTCAATCGTCTGGACGCACCGTGTGTGGAGCCGCTGGCTGTGATCACCGGACGCTTCGACGATTCTGGCGAACCCCTCAACGCCGCGCTCGTGACGAGGCATCTGGACTTTTCATTGCCATATCGCTCGCTCTTCGGGCAGACGGCAATGCGCATCGATACCGTGCGCAGGCTCATTGACGCGCTCGCGGTTCTGATCGTGCGCTTGCACCTGCTTGGTTTCTTCTGGGGTGACGTCTCGCTGTCGAACACGCTGTTCAGGCGCGACGCCGGTGAATTCTCCGCCTATCTCGTTGATGCGGAAACTGGCGAGCTCGAGGACAACATGTCGGAGCGCAAGCGCCACTACGACATCGACGTTGCTCGCACCAACATCATCGGCGAGCTCATGGACCTTCAGGCCGGCGGGATTCTTGATCCCGAGTTCGACTCGATCGCCGTCGGCAACCGATTCTTCGAGCGCTACAAGGAACTGTGGGATGAGCTGACCAGCGAGGAGTCCTTCCAGTCGAGCGAGCGCTGGCGCGTGGACGCGCGTATTCGACGTCTGAACGATCTCGGATTTGAGGTTGGCGAACTGTCGATGACCACCGATATTGGTGGCACGACGCTCTCGATCCAGCCGAAGGTTGTGGATCCCGGGCATTATTCGCGCAAGATGATGCGCCTCACCGGCCTCGACGTCGAGGAGATGCAGGCACGGCGCATGGTCAACGACATCGAGTCCTACCGTGCGATCACGGGCAAGTCGAATGTGCCGCTCGAGATCGTCGCGCACGAGTGGATCATGAATGTGTATGAGCCGACCATTCAGGCCGTGCCCTACGAGTTCCGCACGAAGCTCCAGCCCGCGCAGCTGTTCCACGAGATCCTCGAGCACCGCTGGTACATGAGCGAGCAACAGGGCCGCGATGTACCCATGTCCGAAGTCGTGGATTCCTACGTGACCAACGTGCTCGCGCACCGGCGTGATGAGGCACGGCTGATCGGGCGCAATGACGACGACGCGCTTGGCGACGGCGAACTTGCCGGCGATGAGCTTGCCGGCGATGAGCTTGCCGGCGAGCATGGCGACGGAATGCCCTCAGAATAGACGCAGTGGCCTCAGAATAGACGCGGTGGCCTCAGAATAGAGGACTCCCCACGCACCCGTCAGAGCCCAAGTACCCTTGCTGCATTCCTGCCCTGGGGGAGTTCCTCAAGATAACGTCACGTGGGGAGCCGTTAGCGATACTACCATTAAAAAAGTTTCATTGACGTGTCATGAATGTGAACCACGGCATCGGTTAGCGTAGGGATATCCGCAGTGATGCGGATAGTTATCACCACCTAGCAAAGGCATATCGTGAGCACTACACGCGGATTTAAACACAGGCCCTTACCTTTTATTTTGCTTGCCGGTCTGATCGGCATTGCCCTCACCGTAGTCGGCGGATTGATCGCGCAGGAGCGCAACATTGATCAGTACGCTGCCCAGCAGGTGGATCACCAGATCGACTGGATCACGAACCACCCCGAGCCCTACGATCCCGCTGGCGAGACCACACTGGCCGATTGGGTGGCGAACAAGGTCGGCCGAACTGGCCTCGATCGAAGCGACATGGTCTTCTCCGTCAACACCGCCGGAGAGGACGTGACCAAACTCGGCTCGGGCGTGCCGGAGCTCGCACAGTCTGGGCTCCTCCTCGACGCCGACGCACGCACCCAGATCCTCACGCCCGGCGAGGGCCGCGTGAGCTCCGCCGTCGGCGACTTCTACCACCGCACGGTGAACTTCAACGTGGGTAACGAGACGGTGGCGCTCGCGTCGCTCGTCTACCTCGGAGGCCTCGAGCAGGTGCAGGACCAGACGCGTAACTCTATGGCTCTCTTGGGGCTCGGCGGCTTCCTGATACTCGCGCTGGTGGCTGCGAACTTGCTGGGTGGCAAGAGGGTCGTCGACGCCGATCAGGTGCCTCACGACGACGATCCGGACGAGACCCGCCGCGGGCAGGACACTGGAAGCGCAATCAGCGCCGGTAGCGCCCCGCGCCGCACATCCGCACTTGGCGCAATGCCGGCGAAGCACGAGCGTGACGATCTCGCTGACCGCTCGAAGATCAACACCGGCGATCTGGATTACGATGCACGCGATCTTCCCGCGGAAAGCGAAGAGCTGGCGCCAACCCAACGCCACGACGTCGCGCGCGAATCAGACGCAACCGACGTCGACGCACAAGCCACGGACGAGCATGACCCAGTTCGCGACGACGCACCCGCCGAAGTGCGCGCCTCGGGCGTGTGGTCATGGGCAGAGGATGAGGATCGCTCCGACTCTCAGCGGTAGGCGCGCCTCGATTGAGAGCAAGTCCACCGCTGTTCAAGGGCTGTTGATTTCCTAAATACCTTGTCTTTACGTAAAATGAGGTGGCGTTCGGGTTCCTCGGAACTCGACCGAGGAGGATTCGCCTAGCGGCCTATGGCGCTCGCTTGGAAAGCGGGTTGGGTTAACGCCCTCGGGGGTTCGAATCCCCCATCCTCCGCAAAATGCCCCGTTTCTCGGTTGAGAGACGGGGCTTTTCGCGTCGCATCCGGACGTGGGCGTAGCGATCGAACCTCCGTTAGCTGTTCGACCTCATTCTTGTATTGGCCCGTATTAGCCGTTATCGCTCCGGTTCGGATTCACCTGAGACTCTTGTTGGCCCCATGCCGGATCCATACCTGTGCTCTGAATGGGCATTGCTGGTGTGGGCTGACCAGGTGCGGGCAGTGGAGGCAAGACGTAGTCCCCAAGAGCGTCAATAGTTGTCCCCGCACGGAATACGCCGATCGAGAGCGCAACAATACCTACTAGCGAGCACAGGCCGGCCACGATGAAGAGCGTTTCTGCGGTGCTCATGTCCGGATAATAGTTAGTAGTCAGCTCTGAGTTGTAGACGTAGAGGGCAAGAGAACTCGTGGGCTTCTCGTGATTTCGTCACTAGCCCTAACTCTGACAGGTTCGTCTAGCGTTGACCTATCGTCGTCGTCATAGCGAGGTCGCATGCTCATGGGCTTCACCAATTCTGCGTGTCAATTTCGGCGTCTCATTGGCTTCGCCATATTTTGAGTATAGCCCGGTGAACAAGATCGCGTTTTCCCGGCGACGGCGATGTGGAAGGGCTACACCGCTGCCGAGAATCGCCACCTGTGCACAGACGAAAAAGTGTCGGAGCCAATTGCGTAGACTAAGGGGCGTGAGTATCGCCCTATATCGTCGCTATCGGCCCGAAACGTTCCAAGAAGTGATCGGCCAAGATCACGTTGTCCAGCCATTGATGGCTGCGTTGGAGGCGGGCCGAACCACGCACGCCTATCTCTTCTCCGGTCCGCGAGGCTGTGGAAAAACGACATCCGCGCGCATCCTGGCGCGCGCCTTGAACTGCGTCGAATACCCAACTGACACACCGTGCGGAACGTGCGATTCGTGCGTGGAGCTGGCGCGAGACGGCTCCGGCTCACTCGACGTAGTGGAGATGGACGCCGCCTCGCACGGAGGTGTCGACGACGCCCGCGAGCTTCGCGAGCAGGCCGGCTTCGCGCCGGTGCGTGATCGATTCAAGATCTTCATCATCGACGAGGCCCACATGGTCACGAATCAGGGCTTCAATGCCCTGCTCAAGCTGGTGGAGGAACCGCCAGAACATGTGAAGTTCATTTTTGCGACCACCGAGCCGGAGAAGGTCATCGGCACGATCCGCTCGCGCACGCACCACTACCCCTTCCGCCTCGTCCCCCCACTCGAGCTCGAGAACTACCTCGCGAAGCTCGTGAACGCCGAGGGTGTCACGGCCGGGCACGATCTTCTCTCGCTCGTCGTGCGCGCGGGCACCGGATCTGTTCGCGACACGCTCTCGGTTCTCGACCAGATCATCGGCGGCTCCGAAGGATCCGTCCTCGATTACGACCGCGCAGTGGCGCTCCTTGGTTACACATCCGCGAATTTGCTCGACGACGCCGTGGCGGCAATCGCCGAGCGTGACGGTGCCGCGTTGTTCGGCGTCGTCGATTCAGTGGTGAAAGCCGGACATGACCCGAGACGATTTGTGGAGGACTTGCTCCAGCGCTTGCGAGACTTGGTCATCATTTCGTTGGCAGGCGACGAGGCGAAGGACGCCTTCGTGTCCGTGCCGGAAGATCAATACGGGCGCATGGTCGAGCAGGCGACGAAACTCGGCGCTGAGCGCGCTTCGCAGTGTGCTGACCTGACGAATGAGGCGCTGACCGACATGGCGGGTGCCACCGCGCCACGCCTCCAGCTCGAGTTGCTGTGTGCGAGGCTGATCGTGGCCAGGCCCGAGGGCATCGCCGCTCGCTCGCACGTGCAAAATGAGCCGGAGCAGCCGTCGGCTGCGGTCGCCGAGAACTTGGCGAAGTATGCAAAGCCCACTGAGCCGCAGCAATCGGGTCAGGGAGCTGAGCGCGGCCGGCGCCAGGAATCCACAATGGATCCACGCACGAGGCCCATGCCCTCCATGCCGCAACTATCCGAACCATCCGCGCGGCCGACCGGCCCTGCGCAGGGCGGTCAAGAGCAAGACAGCCAGGCTCAAGGTGGTCAGGCTCAAGGCGATCAAGCTCAAGGCGATCAGGCTCAGCCAGTGGCGCAGTCAGCCCCGCCAGCCGCGGAGCCATCCGACGCTCCCGCCGCGCCGGGATCAGGACCTCTCGACCAGATTGTTGCCGCCTGGGATTCAATCCGATCTGACCAGAGCCTCTCTCGCATTGCCGTCGCGCAGCTCGAGGCGGCCAACGGACCAGTTGCGGTTGAGGACGACGTGCTGATCATCGGCTTCGACCAACCCGGCGTGGCCAACGCGTTCTCGGCGCGGGGCGCCCGCGAAGTCGCACAGGTGCTGAGCAACAGCCTCGGTCTGAACCTCCGCGTGGAGGGACGGTCAGGAGGCGAGAGCACGGCCCCAAAAGCTAGCGCCGCGCGGGTCGCGGCGCCCGAGAAGCCGCCAGCCCTCCGCGAAGCGCCCACGCTGCGCGCCGTGCCGTCCGCTGACTCGGCTGATGCTGACTCGGCTGATGTTGACTCGGCTCAGCCCATTGTTGACTCGGCTCAGCCCGATGCTGACTCTGAGTCTGCGCCGTCGGTCGACTCCGGAAGCAACGACTCGGATGGAAGCACCCCGGATCACACTGACTCGGATAGCACTGACTCGGATACCACTGACCCGGATAGCAGGGACTCAGAGGTGCTTGGATCTGCAGCCGAGTATTTCCCCGGCCCGCCCCCGGCCACCTTCCCGGGAGGTCAGGGGCCTAGCACGTCCAGCGACGATGTGGGCGCGCCCGCCCGCGCAGACGAACCCTACGATCATCGCGCCGCCATGATGGAGGCAGACGCCTGCGCCGTCTTCCCCGACTCTACACCGTCTGCGCCTTCCGCCCCCAGCGCCCAAGAATCTAGGCCATCGGCCGACAGCCGATCGCCATCGAGCACGTCAACGCCGAGCGCGTCAGCACCGCGCCCATCAACACCGAGCGCACCTTCAGCCGAGTTCGAAGACTTCCCCATGCCCCCACCGTTGGAGGACCCCTTCGAGCACACCGTCAAAGGAAGCTGGGCGCAGTCGAACCATAACCCGTACCCGACCGCCGTCGTCGACCCTGATGACGACACCTTCGACAACTACGACGAACCGTCCGATAACGAGGACGATTCTGACTGGGAGGGCGCCTCTGCCGACGACCCGGAAATCTCACACTCCTCGGTGGTGGGTCTGCAGGTGGTGTTGGACCGTTTCAACGCTAAGGTGATCGAGGAACGGATGGAGGACTAATGGTTGGAGTGTATGACGGCGCTGTCCAGGCGCTCATCGACGAACTCGGACGCCTGCCCGGCGTCGGGCCAAAGAGCGCGCAACGCATCGCATTTCACCTACTCGAAGCTGACGACGCCGAGGTCCAAGCACTCGTCGACTCCCTCGAAGCCGTCAAGTCAAAGGTCAAGTTCTGCGAAGTCTGCGGAAACGTCTCGGAAGAGGATCGCTGCCGCATCTGCGCCGACCCGCGCCGCCTCGACTCCATCGTCTGCGTTGTCGAAGAAGCCAAGGACATCGTGGCCATCGAACGATCGCGCGAATACCGCGGCAAGTATCACGTGCTCGGCGGCGCCATCGACCCCATCGGCGGCGTCGGCCCCGAAGACCTGCGCATCCGCGAACTATACGTGCGCCTAGGCAACGGCGAGGTCCAGGAAGTCATCCTCGCCATGGACCCGAATGTCGAAGGCGAAGCCACCGCCACATATCTCTCCCTGAACCTTTCACACATGAACGTCATCGTCTCGCGCCTTGCCTCCGGCCTGCCTGTGGGCGGCGATCTGGAATATGCGGACGAAGTGACCATTTCCCGCGCAATCGAAGGACGTCAGCGGATTCACACGCCCAGCACCTGAGAGGCTTTGTCTCACACAGCGTCGCTGAACTACGATGAAAAACACGTTAAACAAGGAGTTGAAGTGTCACTCATCGTGCAAAAGTTCGGCGGCTCATCCGTTGCCGATGCCGAGAGCATTCGGCGCGTTGCTCAACGCATAGTCGACACGCACAAGGCAGGCCACAAGGTCGTCGCCGTCGTCTCCGCCATGGGAGACACAACCGACGACCTCATCGATCTGGCCGCATCCGTCACCGAAGAACCCTCCGCCCGCGAGATGGACATCCTGCTCACGGCCGGCGAGCGGATATCCATGGCACTCCTCGCCATGGCCGTCACGGACCTCGGAGTTCCCGCGCACGCCTTCACCGGACAACAGGCGGGGCTGCACACCGACACGTCGTACGGCGCCGCGTCCATCGTCGGCGTCGTCCCCGAGCGTATCGCCCGCACAATCCAAGACGACGAAATCGCGATTATCGCCGGCTTCCAAGGCGTCAACCAGCAAAACGACGTCACGACCCTCGGGCGCGGCGGCTCCGACACGACCGCCGTCGCCTTCGCTGCCGCGTTGCGCGCAGACGTGTGCGAGATCTATTCCGACGTCGACGGCGTCTTTACCGCCGACCCGCGCGTGGCCTCCGCCGCCCGCAAGATCGCGGCGCTCACCTACGAAGAGACACTCGAGATGGCCTCCCACGGCACAAAAATCTTGCACCTGCGCGCGGTCGAATACGCCCGCCGCTACGACGTGCCCCTACACGTACGCTCATCGTTTTCACATAAAGAAGGGACGTGGATCGTGAACGAATCCGCCCGCAACCGCTGGGAGGGCAACAACGAAGCTCCCATCATTTCTGGAATCAGCCACGACACCTCGCAGGCCAAGATCACGGTCACGGGCGTGCCGGATAAGCCCGGCGCCGCCGCCCGCATCTTCCAGACCGTGGCCGACGCCGGCTCGTCGATCGACATGATCGTCCAGAACGTGCCGGTCAACATGCCAGGCACGGCAACAATTTCCTTTACTCTGCCAATCACGGACGTCAAGCGCACGGTTCGCGTACTTGAGGCTCAGAAGGAGGATCTCGGTTTCGACAAGGTTTTACAGGACGACGGCGTCGGAATCCTGTCCTTGATCGGAACCGGCATGCGCAGCCATCCAGGTGTGTCCGCGAAGTTCTTCGCGGCGCTCGCCACGGCGGGCATCAACATTGACATGATCTCGACGTCGGAGATCCGCATCTCCGCCGTTCTTGAAGCGGACGACGTCGAGAAGGCCGTCCGCACCGTCCACAAGGCGTTCGACCTTGATGGAGAAGAAGAAGCAATCGTTTACGGAGGTACTGGACGATGAGCATAACCCTCGCACTTGTTGGAGCCACCGGTCAGGTAGGCGAAGTGATGCGCGACCTGTTGGAGAAGCGCGGCACGAAGGTTGATCACGTGCGGTTCTTTTCTTCGCATCGTTCTGCCGGCACGGAGCTGACGTTCAACGGCGAGACCGTGGTGGTTGAGGACGTGGCGAAAGCTGATTTCTCCGGCATCGACATCGCGCTGTTCTCCGCCGGCGGTGGAACCTCGCTCGAGTACGCGCCGAAGTTCGTGGAAGCGGGGGCCGTCGTCGTTGATAATTCATCCGCGTGGCGCAAGGATCCTGAGGTTCCGCTGGTCGTGTCCGAGGTGAACCCGCACGCGCTGGCAGATCGCCCGAAGGGGATCATCGCCAATCCGAACTGCACGACGATGGCGATCATGCCGGTCGTCAAGGTGTTGGACAGGGAGGCAGGCCTGAAGAATATGGTCGTGTCCTCGTACCAGGCCGTTTCCGGTTCGGGTGTTGCGGGCGTCGAGGCGCTTTACAACCAGACCAAGGCGCTCATCGATCAGGGTGACGCCGTCAAGGGGCTGGCCGTCGATGGTCAAGCCGTCGAGCACGCTGCCGATACCGCTCCCTACGTCAAGCCGATCGCGTTTAACGCGGTGGCCCTCGCGGGGTCGATCGTGGATGACGGCTTGTTTGAGACCGACGAAGAGCAGAAGCTACGCAACGAGTCTCGCAAGATTCTCGAGCTCCCCGACCTGCGGGTGGCCGGAACGTGCGTGCGCGTGCCGGTGTTCTCGGGTCATTCGATGGCTGTATCCGCCGAGTTTGCCGAGGATATTTCGGTGGAGCGTGCGATCGAGCTGTTCAAGGATGCGCCGGGGGTGGAATACACCGAGGTGCCTTCGCCGCTCGAGGGCGCGGGCAAGGACGCGTGCTTCGTTGGCCGCGTCCGCCAGAACCACGCGGCCGATGACGCGAACAAGGGCCTGAGCTTCTTCGTGGTCGGCGACAACCTGCGCAAGGGCGCGGCGCTCAACACGATCCAGATTACTGAGCTGCTCATTGAGGAGCTCAGCGCGTAGGGTGCTGAATCTCCGGGTGTAAATCGAGGAGTGCAGCGCGTGGGTTGCTGACTCACGAGGGCGGTGGGAGCTGAAAAGCTCCCACCGCCCTCTTTCATCCACATAATTCGGGATTCTGATCCTGATTGACAGCCACGCCGGTCGGATTTCCGGTTGCCGACGGCCGGATTTCGGGTTGCCGCCGGTTATTCTCTAGCAATGTCGGCCAATTTCTGGTGCCTACGGTCAGATTTACGGTCACGCCGCCAGGTTTGCCGTTGCAGACGGCCAACCTATAACCATGCCGGTCAGATTTACGGTCATGTCCGCCAGATTTGGAGTCATGCCAGCCAATTCTGGTGTCACGGCCAGATTTGCAGTCATGCCCGCCGGATTTACGGTCATGCCGGTCAGATTTACGGTTGTCCCGGCCGATTTGCGATTCTCGCGGGTCAAAATCCCGGGGTATCGCCGGCGCATCTGAAAATCTTGTGAATCTGAGCGTTTTCATCGACGTTAAGGTCGAAAAACGCGATTTTCTCACTAAAAATTCAGGTGCACGAGGCTATCCTCGGCCGTCAGCCGTTCATCCCGAAGGATTCGACGATGTTCCACGCCTTCGCGTAGTCCTCCGACTGAGCCACCGCGTCCTTCTCGGCAAACGGGAAGCCCTCCGGCCCTCCGACGGTCACGTTAAACAGCACGACGCCCTGAGCCGTGTCGTTCGGATCCTCGGCCATCATCCACAACGCTTCGGGGTTGCCCAGCGCAACTTCGGGATCATCGCCCTCCGCGCCAGAGACCACGTCCATCGAGTACACGAAGTTGCAGTCCTCTTCCGGGGTCTCGGTCTCGCCCCAGCACAGGCTGCTCAGAGTCGTTCGCGCGTACACCTGGCCGTTATCAAGAGCGACAGTTGGCAAAACCTCCACGACCTCCACGTAATCAGCCGGGATGCCATCGCTCGAGGTCTCGATGTTGACTCCCATCGAACCAATCTCCACGCCATTCGAGTCATAGATGGTGTAGCTGGCCGATGGCTCGTTGTTCTGCCAGTAGTCCGAGTCCGTGTAGATCACGTCGGATTCCACCGTGTAATCCTTCGGCAGGTCGAACGCGTAACGCCCACCCTCCGAGCCCACACGCGTGGTCTGCCCACCCTCTCCAGAGCCATCGCCAGTCTCGGCCGGGTCTTCCGTTGGCTCGCCGGTGTCAGTTGGCTCGCTCGTCGGTTCGGTGGTTTCCGGTTCCGACGACGCCGGTGAGGTCGCCTCGGGTGATGGATCATCCGTTGAGGTATCCGAACACGCGGCGAGCGTGAACATGGCAGTAACAGTCGCAATTGTTGCTATTGACTTACGCATTTTCCCCCTCCTTGTATATATGCCGGGATCGGCGAAGTCGGCTGGTGCGGAGGGTGACCCCCGTCACCAGCTCTTCTATCCTTGCACCTGCTCGGACGTACTTCTAGGGGCGGGCACTCCTCCATCGGTATGACGCACATGCCACCGTGGTGTGTATTAGAATGCACAGCCACCCGCGCTGTCAGGCCCGCCCGTCAGCGCACCGACCAGCCGTACTGAGCTCCGGCAAGACCACCACAGTGGTGGCGTAGCAACTGGGCGTTCCTGTCCGAAAACCCCAGCGTTGTGGACTAGATTAGGGGCGTGACTTCCAACGCCCGCGCCGAGTATCGCAAGCGCACACAGCAACGTCAGACCGTCATCTTCGGCTCCATCATTGCCGTCATGGCGATTCTTCTGGTGCTTGGAACCCTCGTCTGGACTGGTTTGCTGCCCTTCCCCATCAATCGGGAGTTCTCGCAGCCGCCAGATGATACGGCCATTCCATGCCCGATCGAAGGCACGGTGCCTCAGGATCCCAGCACGATGACCGTGGTCGTCCTCAACGGCACGAACCAGACCGGCCTCGCCGGCAGCGTTGGAACATCCCTTGCCGCAAGTGGCGTGGTGGTCAACGAAACCGGGAATTGGGCGGGCGAGGATCTCAACGAGGCCGTACGGCTGTATTCGAGCCCGTCGGGCGTGAATAACGCGTATACGCTACGCGCTTATTTCCCCGACGCCACCGTTCACGTGGATCCGAATCTGACCTCGGAGGTCGTGGAAGTTGTGCTCGGAACGGGTTACACGAGCATGGTTGAAGCGCCCTCGGAAGAGCAGTTCACCTTGGCGATGGAGCCGTTGCCCGGGTGCGTACCGCTGACTGAGTTCACGGGCTAACCCGCAACCTCCGGCTAATGCAGAACTTGCCTGGGCGACGCCGAAACTAAACCGAGAACGGGCACTGCGGCTATGCGCCGGGGCTAGTGCGGGCTCGCGGAAGTTAAGCCCTGTCACTGAGCGCGGATGCTAGTGCCGGCTGGAGACATCAAGCCCCGAGTACTAAGCGACCAAACTGGTACCAGCCGGAGAGCCTAGTGCCGCGGCTCGCGATCGAGTGCGCCTGGCTCAAGCTCAGCTCCCGCAGGTGCGGACGCCGGCGTGGCTGCTTCCATCGAGGTTCCGCGCCAGTTCGAGATGGCACGCATCGAGTGGTAAATGATGATTGCGGCGAAGGAGCCGAGTGCGATGCCCTCGAAGACCATGTCTCCCCAGTGCCACGTGTAGTTCGCGATGGCGAGAACCATGGCCACGGCGGCGGTGTTGAGGTTGACGGGGTCGGAGAAGTCCACGCGGTTTTGGACCCAGATTCGCACGCCGAGCATGCCGATCATGCCGTAGAGAACCGTGGCCGCACCGCCCAGAACTCCCTGCGGGATCGTGGCGATGAGCTGGCCGAACTTTGGAAGCATTGACAGGCCAAGAGCGATGACCGCGGCGACGACGTAGGCCACCGTCGAGTAGACGCGGGTAGCGGCCATGACGCCGATGTTCTCCGCGTAGGTCGTGGTGCCAGAGCCACCACCGGCGCCGGCAAACACGGTCGAAATGCCGTCGGCGAAGAGCGCGCGTCCAGTGACGTCGTCTAGGTTCTCGCCGGTCATGGCGGCGACGGACTTCACGTGGCCGACGTTCTCTGCAACGAGCACGAGCACGACCGGCACGAACAAGCCGAGGAGCGACACGTCGAAGTCGGGCGCGCGGAACGTCGGGGCGCCCACCCATGCGGCACTGGAAATGGCGTCAAAGTCCACCTCGCTACGGATAATCGCGGTGACGTAGCCGACCAGCACGCCGATGAGAATGGAGAGCCGGCCAATAATTCCCTTGAACAACACGGTGACCAGCAAGATCGTAATAATCGTAACGAGCGCGGTGACCGGCGCAGCCTGCACGTTGCCCCACGCGGCGGGCGCGAGATTAAAACCGATCAGGGAGACGATGGCGCCGGTGACGATCGGGGGCATGAGCTTGTCGATCCAGTGGGCGCCGGCAAAGTGGACGACCAGACCAACGATTGCGAGGGCACCACCCGCCGCGATGATGCCGCCCTGAGCCAGAGCGGCCTTTGCCTCGTCAAGAGGCGCTCCGCCTCCGGCCACGTAACCTGTGACAGCGCCAATGGGCGCAATGAGCGCGAAGGACGAGCCGAGGTAGGACGGCAAGCGACCAGCGGTAATCAGGAGGAAGAGAATCGTGCCAATGCCTGTAAAGAACAGGGTGGTGGCCGGCTCGAATCCGGTGAGAAGAGGTACTAAAAAGGTGGCCCCAAACATGGCCACCACATGCTGCGCTCCGATGCCTGCCGTAATCGGCCACGACATCCGTTCGTTCGGAAGAACAACCTCTCCCGGACGGATGGTCTTGCCATCTCCATGAACTTTCCAACCAAAACCAGCCACGCAAGCCTCCAATTCCGAGCGAACGGGCACGCGGCACGAGCCGCGATCCCCGATCGATGGTACTCGGGCGCGCTAGCCACAGAAAGTTATCTCACGATATGTAACACATACCATCTGAACTGTGAGACAGCTTCGCAGCGTGATGCAGTCAGCTGGTGCTGGCACGTGGCGCTGCCAGCCGGCGCCGCTAGGTGGCAGAGTGACATGGCGAAGTGACGTGGTGCAGTCAGTGCGCAGTCAGCCAGCGCGGTCAGTGCGAGAACAGAACCTCGAAGTATTCGACGACGACGTCCCCGTCGTCGCTGAAGTCGTAGCCAAGCTCCTGTGCCTCGGCTGCGAAGAAGGCGCGGTGGTCGACGCGCCATTTCTCGAGATCGCCCTCCCCCTCGGCCTCGGCGACCTCGTGGCCAACCTCGGAGAAGGGGATGCGCTGGACGCGGGTGTTGCGCAGCAACGCCCGCGGGCGACCCTCGCCATCGCACATGATCCACAAATCCTCTGGGGTCGGAAGTGATTCGCCCTCGAGGTCGTAGGCGCCGGCGTAGCTCGAGGTGGCGGTCTTCATCCCGGCCAGCACGAGAGCGGCCAAATCATTGGCCTGCTTGCGCGTGGCACCAAACGCGAACGATCCGGGGCGCAGCGAGACGAGGTCGGTCTGGCCGCCCACAGCCTCGATCGGGTTCAATTTCGCGCGAGTAATGGCGCGCACCCAAAACGATTCGAGGTCTCCGTCAGTCGGCTCGACCGGAAGGTCGTCCGGCTGATCGGCCATCTGCGCGTCGAATTCACTCCCGCTAGTCATGGTTCTCCTGAAGGTTGCGCATCATCTTCCACGTCTCAATATCGGTTTGCCGCTGAGCCACGAGGGACTGCGCGTACGACGTCGTCAAAATACGCGTCAACCCGCCAACGACCAGCCAACCGCCCACAACAGTACGGAGCTTCCATTTCTTGCCCCGGCCCGCCCGGTTAAAGCCATCCGCCAGCAAACCGCCGGCAACCGCCGTTTGCGCCGCCGACGCCAGCGCCACCGCCCACGGCTTCTCCAGATAGATCTTTCGGAACGCGCCCATCACTTCCGGCTCAACGAAGCCCTCGCCCGCGATCTCGTACGCGATGCGATCTTCGAACGCCGATCCGGCACTGCCCGGGCGGAACACGTGAGAGTTCGGGATCTCGGCCAGGTGGCGCGTGCCTTCCATGACGTCCGCGATTTCCTCCGGCAGGTTCAGCGCCTGAATGAGCGCGCGCATGCCATTGGGCGCGCTGGTCTGCAGAGCGGAACGGATGTCGGCAAAGCGGGCATCGATCACGTCTGCCACGGCCTTGCGGGCCACCGCGCCAGCACCCGTCTCATCGACCACAAACTCGTGGCCCTCGCTGCCCGGCTCAATCCAGCGGAAGATCGGCAGTTCGCCTTCCCAACTCCACGTGAGCTTCTGGTTATCCCGGCGCACGTAGAGCGTGGGGTTTTCCTCCTCGCGCCCCGCCGAGAGCATGATCTGGTACGACGGACGAGGGAACAGCTTGCGCACCGACGGCAACGTGGTCTCGGCCGTCAGCACGAGCGCGTCCCCCAGCTTGGACACGGCCATCGGCTCCTCGTCCGAGGCCACCAAACTCGGCACCTCTGACAGCGGCAAATCGACGATCACCATCATCGCGCCTTCGCGCTCGAACGCCTCGTCCAGACCGTCGTCGTTCTCATCGGCCTCAGCCGAACCGTTCGCGCCGGCGTCGCTGAAATCAACCTCAACAGCCTCTTCCTCGGGCGCGTCCATCGGATCTTCAAGCAAGACTTCATCGGAGACGTCAACGGAGCCCAAGTCGATGGGGCCGTGAGCCACCTCGCCGTCGAGCTCAATCTCGACCTTGCGAAGGCGCTCACTCATGACATCCACAAGCTCATTCACCGACCGGCCGCGGAAGACCGTGCCCGTGTCGTCGAGTGTCGCAACGCGCCGGCGTCGCCCGGCGATGGCTACCTCGAAGTCGAAGCCGCCCTGGCCGTCAGCACTGCCGCGGCCGAGAATCCGCTCCTCCTCGAAGAACGCATGCACGTCCTCATCTGAGACCAGCCAGCTATCAAGCTTCTGGATGTGTCCGTGAACTGTGCGCCAAGATGCCATGTCGCCTCCTTACAGTCAGCATATATCAGCACTCCGGCAGGAACAGGCTCAACCTCGCACCCAGCGAACTACAGCGCGGAGCGCTTTTGGTCGATTTGGTAGAGCGCGATGCCCGTAGCCACGGAGGCGTTGAGCGATTCGGTTTCGCCGTCGATCGGGATTGACGCGACGACGTCGCACGTCTCGCGTACGAGGCGGGAGAGTCCCCCGCCTTCGGAGCCGGTGACGAGCACGAGCGGCACGTCCGCCAGATCGACGTGTGCGACGTCGGCGTCTCCGTCCCCAGCAAGCCCGACGACGAAGTAGCCCTGCTTTTGCAGTTCCTTCAGCGATCGTACGAGGTTCGTTTCGCGGGCGACCGGGATGCGCGCTGCCGCGCCAGCCGAGACCTTCCAGACCGTAGCATTGACCGACGCCGAACGACGCTCGGGGATCAGCACGCCGTCGGCGCGGAACGCCGCCGCCGAGCGCATGACCGCACCGAGATTGTGCGGATCCGTCACCGAATCGAGCGCGACGATCAGGCCGGGGCGCTCCGTGTCGTAAGCGCGCTCCACGAGGTCGTCGATGCCCACGTACGGGTGCGGGGGCACCTCGATCGCGATGCCCTGATGGACCTGGCCGTCGGTCATCTTGTCGAGCTCGGCGCGCGTGACCTCGACGAGCGGCGTGCCGTTTGCCATGGCCTCTTGGGCGACGTCGGACACGCGGTCGTCGTTCGTCATCGAGGAGACGAGGAAGACGCGCTCGTACGGGATGCCCGAGCGGACGGCCTCGTAGACGGGGTTACGCCCGGCGACGAGTTCAAATCCTTCAGGCTGGTGCAAGAATCCGCGCAACTTCGGCCCGGCGGCCCGCCTCTCGGCTGCCTCGCGCTCCTTCTTGCGCTTGTAGGCCGGATGGTAGGTGCGGTCCTCCGCCTTCGGCGTCGGGCCCCTGCCTTCGAGCCTCTTGCGGCTGTGGCCGCCGGTGCCCTTCGAGCTACCCTTGCGGGCGTTCTTTCGTACCGCTCCTGGGCGGCCGCGATGATTAGCCAAGATCTCCACCTACTTTCCAACGTGCACCTTCGGAGGAGTCCTCGACCGTGATGCCGGCGTCCGTCAGGGAATCGCGCAGCGAATCGGCGAGCTCCCAATCCTTATTCGCCCGGGCCTGGGCGCGTTCTTCCAAGACGCGGTTGACGAGCGAATCGAGCGCGTCGTGCAAATTGGCGTCGGAGGCCTCGGTGCGCCAGGGCTCGGCGAGAGGGTCAAGGCCAAGGACGTCGAGCATCGCGCGAACCAGAATCTGCTGGTCGCGGGCCTCCACGTGATCGTGGTCGGTCAGGGCGTTGTTGCCAAGCGTGACGTGCTCGTGGATGACTGCCAGGGCGGCCGAGACGTTGAGGTCGTCGTCCATCGCCTCCGCGAACTCCTCCGGGAGGTCATCCTTCGTCAGCGCGGCGATTTCCTCGAGCGGAACTTCGCCGGCGGTCTCCACCGAGCGGTCGACGAATCCGGCCAGGCGATCCCAGATCGCTGCGGCTTCGGTGAGCGTGGAGTCCGAGTAGGCGACGGTCGAGCGGTAGTGCACCGTGCCGAGCGCCAACCGGACGATCACCGGGGCGTGCTCGGCAAGAATGTTCGAGACGATGAGCGAATTCCCGAGCGACTTGCTCATCTTTTCGCCGTCGATCGTCACCCAGGCGTTGTGCATCCAGTAGTTCGCAAAGCCGTAGCCCGCGCCGTGCGACTGAGCCTGCTCGTTCTCGTGGTGTGGGAATCGTAGGTCGATGCCGCCGGCGTGGATATCGAAGGTTTCTCCCAGATACTTGCCTGCCATCGCCGAGCACTCAAGGTGCCAGCCCGGGCGCCCGCGGCCCCACGGGGTGTCCCATGCGGCCGTCTCCGGCTCGCCATCCTTGACGGCCTTCCACAGCGCGAAGTCGTGCGAGCCGCGCTTGTCGGTCGCCGCATCGTCGTCGTCGACAGTCAGATCATCCAGCGACTGATTCGTCAGCGAGCCGTAATCCGGCAGCGACGCCACGTCGAAATACACGTTGCCCGGCTCGCCGGTGTAGGCGTGCCCGCGATCGATGAGGAGCTGGATCATGTCGATCATCTCCGGCACGTGCCCGGTTGCGCGCGGTTCGTACGTCGGGTCGAGGACGCCCAGCGCCCGGTACGCCTCCGTGAACTCCTTCTCGTATCGGTACGCCCACGCCCACCACGGACGGCCGGCTTCGGCGGACTTCGCCAAAATCTTGTCGTCAATATCCGTCACGTTGCGCACGAAGGTCACGTCGTAGCCCGAGCGGCGCAGCCAGCGCGCGAGGACGTCGAACGCCAGCGCTGATCGCATGTGGCCGATATGGGGAGATCCCTGCACGGTCGCACCGCACAGGTAGATTCCCGCCTTGCCCGGCTCAATTGGCTCAAACTCGCGGAGGGATTTGGACTTCGAATCGAAAATCTTCACAGCACCACAATAACGGCTTACGCGCCGGGTTGCCCATTTCGGCTCCGGGCCCGGGGCGGGAGCCGGGCGGTCGTCGTCGTGCCGGGCGGTCGTCGTCGTTCGTGCCGCAAACGTCTAGTTCGCAACAAACACGCGTAGTTTACCTGTGCGTAAGTAATTCCAAGTACCTTAGGCATTATGACTGCCACGAACACGTACACGCCATTCTCCCCGCACAAGGCTGAGCCAAAGGATCCGATCTTCACGAAGAAGGTCTGGGCTTGGGGTCTGTGGGATTGGGGCTCGGCGGCTTTCAATGCGATCGTCACGACGTTCGTCTTCTCCGTGTATCTGGCCGAGCCGGAGCTGTTCGGCATCGCGGCTAACCAGCGGCTCGGATGGGCGCTCGGCACGGCCGGCGTCATTGTGGCCATCATCGCGCCGGCGCTCGGGCAGGCCGTGGACCGCTCGGGCAAATCCGCCACGGTCATGCGCGTGACCACCCTTCTCACAGCGATCATCACCGCGTGCCTGTTCTTCGTCTCGCCGGGCGAGAGCAAGCTGTGGCTGGGTCTGTTCCTGCTTGCCGCCGGCAACATCGCCTTCGAGACCGGGTCGGTTGTGTATAACGCGATCATCACCGACATCTCCACCCCCTCCACAGTCGGGCGCGTGTCCGGCTTCGGCTGGGGCCTGGGCTATCTTGGCGGTATCGTCCTCCTGCTCATCCTGTTCGTCGGGTTCATTAATCCCGACGTCGGCTGGTTCGGCGTGACCAGCGAAAACGGCTTGAACATCCGCGCGTCCATGCTCGTGGCAGCCGTGTGGACGCTGGTGTTTTCCGCTCCGCTGTTGCTCTCGCTCAAGAACAAGCCGCCGCGCACGGACACGCCGAAGCTCGGCGTCGTGGGTGCATACAAGCAGCTGTTCGAGTCGATTCATCGCCTGTGGCGCAAGGATCGCGGCGTCGTGTGGTTCCTGATCTCGTCGGCGGTTTACCGCGACGGACTCGCCGGCGTGTTCGCCTTCGGCGCCGTGCTCGCGGGCACCGCGTTCGGCTTCTCCCCCAGCGAGGTGATCATCTTCGGCATCGCCGCAAACCTCGTGGCCGGCATCGCGACGATCGCATTCGGCTGGCTCGACGATCTCATTGGAGCACGCACCGTCATCATCATCTCGCTCGTGTCGATGGTGGCCTGCGGGTTGATCATTTTCATTTTCCACGACGGCATGGCCGGGCTCTCGAACACGATGGTCTACTGGATCTTTGGCCTGTTGCTGTGCGTGTTCGTCGGCCCGACCCAGTCCGCCTCGCGCACCTACCTTGCGCGCATCGCGACCCCGGGCGAAGAGGGCGAGATCTTCGGCCTCTACGCGACGACGGGACGCGCGGTGTCCTTCCTCGCGCCGTTCATGTACTCCACGGCGATCACGATTGGCGCCGCCGCCCTCGACATCGGGCTCGACGAAGCCGCCTACTTCGGCATTCTCGGCATCGCGCTCGTTCTCCTCGTGGGGCTCATCGGCTTCCTGCCCGTGAAGGCTCAGCCCAAGGCTCCGGGCCCGGACATCAACGCCTAGCCCTCCTGGCGGCGCCTGCCCCACCGGTAGCTCCCGACCAGCACTTTCCCCTGCCATCAGACCATCCTGCACCTGCCCCACCAACACCTCCCCCGCAAGTGGGGCAAGTTCCCTCCAAACCGGGGCAGGAAGTTCCTGCCCCGGTTAGCTATTTCCTGCACCACTTGCGAAAGGTGGAACCGGCCGGGCTGGGTGGGCGCGATCCGGCTGAGCGTGGCCGGGCTGGGGTGGGCGCGGCCGGGCTGGGTGTGGCCGGGCGGGCTAGCGCAGGATGGTGACGACGACGTCGAGCGTGCGAGTATCGCCCGGGCCGATGGACACCCGATCCTTTTCCTCGTCGCGATTGAGCATGTCTGCCATCACCGTGCATGGCTCGAGCGCGATCGACAAGCCGGGATCGCGCTCGAGGTCGTGACCTGCGAACACGTGGAAATTCGACCTGCACGGCACTGACGCCTGATTCGGCTGATCGGATGAACCGGTGCCAGAACGTACCGAGCCATCGCCCACCGTGTCCGTGCGCCCCAGACCCATCGCTACCTCCACCCCGTACCCGAGCCCGGTATCAAGGTAGGCGTGCGCCTTATCGTCCTCGTCGTTGTGCAGGCCGGTGAACGCCGTGTCCAGATCGTCGTAGAGGTTGATCTCATGAAGCACATCGGATTCGGGTAGCCACGCAGGCGGCGTGAGTCCATCCGCGCCCGCCGTGTGCCCCATCGCGTTGGCCACCGTGGCCGCGCGCGAGTCGCCCTTCTTGTCAGACTTGATCGGCTTGAAGGCGCGCAGCCCCGGAAGCGGGATGCCGTCGTCGTCGGTGATGATGCGATGGGTGGACGGAACCCACACGCGCGCGTCCTCCACCGACGCAACCCTGAAGTATGGGTGCCAGCCGAGGCCGAGCGGAATGTCGCGCTCGGAGTCGTTGCGGGCGCTGATGCTCAGGCGCAGGATGCCGTCTTGGGAGATGTCGTAGCGGACCGTCACCTTGATCGGCCCGGGGAACGCCTGCGAATCCTCGAGGGTGGCAACGAGGTCGATGTGGTCGGCCTCCACGCTCACGTCCGTCGACCTATTGGCGCGCTCATCGAGCCGCCCGGCAACCGCGAAGTCGACATCAAACGCAAAGCCATGCAGGCCTTCGGGGCTGAGCTCGCTGACGTCGCGGGTCATTCCGGCGTCGTCCCACGTCCGGTCGGCCACGCGATTCGTCCACGGGATGAGGAGGTTGTTGCGGTTGCCGTCGAGCTCGTCGAATTCGGGGACGCAGCGGTAGCCATCGAGCACCGACTCCCCCACGCCCGGATCCCAGCTGAAAATCGTGGCGCCGCGCCGGTGCAGTGTCAGCCGCTGGCTACCGTTCGTCAGGTGAATCAGCATGGTGCTCCTTCGACTCGTGAGCTTGCGTCTCCAGTCTAGTGGTGCGCGGCAGTCAGGTGGCGCGGCGGAGTGGGCTCGGGCGAGAGTGCTGGCACTCGAGTGTGCGACCGGAGCCAGTATGTAAGCCGAGTGAGAGCGGACCCGAGAGGCCCGGCAGCCTCAGCGAGTGACGAGCGCGGTGGCGATCGCGGCCAGGCCTTCGTCGCGGCCCGTGAACCCCATGCGGTCCGAGGTGGTGGCAGAGACGACGACGGGCGCGCCCACAATCTGCGACATCGCGGCCTCAGCCTCGGCCTTGCGCGACGCGAACCGCGGGCGCTGGCCGATGATCTGCACCGACACGTTCGCGATCTCCCACCCGGCCTCGTGCACGAGCTTCACCGATTCGCGCAGCAACGTCTCGCCGGACGCGCCGTCCCACTCGGGGCGCCCCGTTCCGAAGATCGTGCCCAGTTCGCCGATGCCGGTGGCCATGAGGAGCGCGTCGCAGGCGGCGTGCGCAGCGACGTCGGCGTCCGAGTGACCGACCAGGCCGGGCAGGCCCTCCCACTCGAGGCATCCGAGCCAGAGCGGCCGGCGCGGGTCGTCGGAGAATTTGTGGGCGTCAAACGCCGTGGCAACGCGAATCGTCACAGGTCACCTCGCGATTTCAGAATCAATTCAGCGACGACGAGGTCCCACGGCGTGGTCACCTTCATCGCCTCGTACGAACCCTCGACGAGCACCACCGGCTTGCAGAGCGCTTCAACGAGCGCCGCGTCATCGGGGGCGGCGCTGGCCTCGCTCGCGCGCATCTCCTCGCCGGCCCGGTGGGCCTCGCGCACCAGCTCCGTGCGAAAACCCTGCGGCGTCTGCATGGCCCGAAGCGAACTGCGGGTCAGCGTGCGCTCAACCGGTTCAACCGGCGGGTAGCTCGCGGGCGCGGCCGAGCCCACTTCCTTGATGGTGTCCGTGACGGCGAGCGCTGGCACGACGGCGTCATGGCCAGCCTCGAGCGCGGCGACCACGCGATCAATCACGGCGACGGGCGTGAGTGCGCGGGCGGCGTCGTGGATAAGAACAAACTCGGACTCGACGGCGGCCAGCCCATTGGCGACCGAGCCCTGACGCGTGGCCCCGCCGACGACGAGCCGCGCGCTTACCTCGCCGGCATCTAGCGCGGCATCGAACTGTTCGCGCGCCGAATCTCCGGCGGGAATCGTGACGACGACGTCGTCGATTCCGGCATTCTTGACGCCGCGAATCGCGTGCACAATTAACGGAACGCCGCCCAGCTCAACGAGTGCTTTGGGGACGCTGGCACCGAGCCGCGTGCCCGAACCCGCACCCGCAATGACGGCGGAAACGCGCCCGCTCACAAGCCGCCTCGCCGTGCCCTAGTCGGCGGACTCTGCGGACTCGGCAGATTCGGCGGACTCAGCGGATTCGACGTCCGGATCCTCCACGCCCATGATTTCGTCGAGGAGGACGTCCGCTTCGTCGTCGGAGATGTCGCGTGCGAGCGCAACCTCGGATCCCAGAATCGAGCGCGCCTGGCTAAGCATGCGCTTTTCACCGGCGGATAGGCCGCGGTCAAGGTTGCGGCGCGTCAGGTCGCGAACGACCTCGGCCACCTTGTTGACGTCGCCGGAGGTCAGCTTCTCGCCGTTGGCCTTGTAGCGGCGCGACCAGTTCGAGGGCTCCTCGATGTCCTCTTCGCGCAGCACGTCGAAGACCTTTTCGAGCTGCTCCTCGTTCGACACGTCGCGCAGGCCAACCCGCTCGATAGACTCTTCCGGCACCTGAATGACCAAATCACCCTGCAGGATTCGTAGCGTGAGGTATGTGCGCGTTTCGCCGCGCATCGTCTTTTCGGAGATGTCCTCGATGTACGCCGCGCCGTGGTGCGGGTAAACGACAGTTTCGCCAATCTTGAATCTCGACACTGGTGGATCACACTTTCTTCGTAGCCTAGTTGCCCATTCTACCACCGCGATTCGGCCCACCAGCACCCCGGGGTTTCGCCGTTAAGAAAACGGCCGCCGCACTACTCCGGCTTGGAGACGAGCTTGTAGCCGAGGCCGCGCACGGTCAGAAGAGCGGTCGGCTTCGAGGTCGATTCTTCGATCTTGGACCGGATGCGCTTGACGTGTACGTCGAGCGTCTTGGAGTCGCCGATGTAGTCCAGCCCCCAGATACGATCGAGGATCTGCCCGCGCGTGAGCACGCGATCCGGATTTTGCATAAACAGCTCCAGGAGCTCGAACTCGCGCAACGGCATCTTGATCTCTTCGCCATCCACGCGCACGACGTGAGCATCCTGATCCATCTCGATCCGGCCCACCCGCAGCACGTCCGACTCGTCCACGATCATGGGCGAATCCGCCATGCGGCGCAGGATCGCGCGGATGCGGGCAACGAGCTCGCGGTACGAGTAGGGCTTGGTCACGTAGTCGTCGGCGCCGATTTCGAGGCCCACGACCTTGTCGATTTCCGAGTCCTTGGCGGTGAGCATGATGATCGGGACGTTCGATTCTTGGCGGATCTGGCGGCACACCTCGTTACCGCTCATCCCCGGCAGCATCAGGTCGAGCACGATGAGGTCCGGTTCCTGCGCGTCAAACGCGGCGAGGGCGCTCGGCCCGTCGGCCGCCGTCGTCACCTTGAAACCATCGCGGCTCAAGTTGAACTCGAGCATTTCGCGATAGGTGGGCTCGTCTTCTACAACAAGAATGTTCGTCATGGTCTCTCTCCGTCGGTCCCTCCGACTGTGTCGCCACTGCGTTCAACGATATCCGGTAAATCTTCTGGCGTGGAGCTCGCAGCCGCTTCGGCTGTGGATTGGAACGCCTCGGGCAGGATCATGGTGAAGGTGGAACCCTGCCCCTTTTGGCTCCACAGCTTGATTCGGCCGCCGTGGTCGGCGGTGACGTGCTTGACGATGCTCAAGCCGAGGCCCGAGCCGCCGGTTTCTCGCGAGCGCGCCCGGTCACCCCGGAAGAAGCGTTCGAAGATTCTCTCGCGGGCTTCCGTGGGAATTCCTTCTCCGGCGTCGACGACGGCGATATGGACTTCTCCCGAATCGGCCGTCACGCCCACAGAGACTTGGCCGTGGGGGCGCGAGTATCTCACCGCATTGTCGAGGAGGTTGCGCACGGCGGTGGTGAGCAAGCTGCGGTTGCCGTAGACGTTCAGGCCGCTCTGGCCCCCAGATTGGAGCTTGATGCCGCGGTCGACGGCCTCCACTCGCACGCGGTCGAGCGCTTCTTGCACGATGTCGTCCACCGATACGAAATCCGAATCGGCGAGCACGTTCGCGTCCTGAAGGCGGGAGAGCTGAATGATCTCTTGGACAAGGTCGGCTAGGCGCTCCGATTCAAGCGTGAGCTTATTCGAGAAGCGGCGCACGTTCTCCGGCTCGTCGGCAACCTCGCTGATGGCCTCTGCCAGCAGGCCGATCGCGCCCACCGGGGTCTTGAGCTCGTGAGACACGTTCGCCACGAAGTCCCGGCGGGTCTCTTCGAGTCGGCGCTTTTCAGTGTTGTCCTCAAACAGGATGAGGACGTTATCGCCGGCAAGCGGCGTGGCTCGCACCCACAGGCGCAGATCCGCCGCATTCTCGTCCCGGCGCTGAAGGCGCAGTTCAAGGTCCGAGATCGAACCTTCCTCACGCGCCACGTCCACCAGCTCACGCAACTCATCTCGTAACTGGCCATTGCGCACGAGATTGTAGGCGTACGTAATCGACGACGCACGAAGAACCGTGTTGTCGGCGTCGAGAACAATGTGGGACTGAGGCAGCGCTGTCAGCAAATCCGTGATGTCGGTGTCATCGGCTGGATCGACGTCGGGCTCATCAATCTGGCCCCAATAACGCTGCGAAATCCAGTACGCAACCAGGGCCACTGCAGAAACCACGATCCCCAGGATGATCCCGAGTCCGAAAGCTACTCCATCTGTCATATTCCTAGCGTAGACCAAACCTTTCCCATTGATTTAACTCGCAAAGAATGGGCAACCTATGCGTTTCCGGTTGTTAACCTATCGGGGGACAATCGTTCACACAGCCGTGATTTCATCGGTTCGTGGTATGCCGTGGGATAGGCTCAAGACAGACCACGGCACAGCGCCGATCACTGATCTAAGGAGAACGAGTGCGCGAACAATTCCGTCAGGAAATGAGAGAACTTACCGAGACGCTGGTATTGCAGGCGCAGGCAGCCGCCAAGGCCATCAACGGCGCCGCCGCATCCCTCAAGGATGCCAACCTCGCGCTCGCTGAGCGCGTCATCGACGCCGATCACAACATCGACCTACTCGAGCGAAACATCGACGAAATGGGCATTTCGCTGCTCGCCCGTCAGGCACCCGTTGCCGGAGACCTCCGCACGGTTGTCTCCGCGCTGAGGCTGTCCGCGACGTTGGAGCGCATGGGCGATCTGGCCCGTCACGTCGCCTATGTGGCTCGTGGCCGCTTTCCCAAGACCGTCGCATCGGGCGAGGTGCAGAGCCTGTTCGAGGAGATGGCCGACAAGGCCGCCCAGGTGGGCGAGCTCGTGGCCAAGCTCGTCGAAACGCAGGACCTGTCGATTGCCGACGAGATCATTGCCGGCGACGACGTCCTCGACGACATGCACGCCAAGACCTTCGAGTTTGCACTCGACGAATCGCTGGAGCTCACGCGCCAGGAACTCGTCGACGTGATCCTCCTTGGCCGCTACCTCGAGCGGTTCGGCGACCACGGCGTGTCCGTGGCACACCGCATGCGCTTTCTCGTCACAGGCATGGAGCCCGACGACGACGCACGCCGCGAAATCGAAGAGTTCTAAGACCTAGACAGACGCAAAGGGGCGGGCCCACGCTAGTGCGTGAGCCCGCCCCGTCGTCGTCGATGTCGTCGAGTCTTACGACTCAGACGTCACTCGCGTTACTTGCCCTGGTTGGCAACGGCCTCGATAGCGGCAGCAGCGGCCTCGGGATCGAGGTACTTGCCATGCTTCGTGACCGGCTTGAGGGTCTCCTCGTCCAGCTCGTAGTAGAGCGGGATGCCCGTGGGGATGTTGAGGCCCGAAATGTCCTCGTCCGAGATGTCATCAAGCATCTTGACGATCGCGCGCAGCGAGTTGCCGTGGGCGGCGATCATGATGGTCTTGCCGGTCTTGAGGTCCGGAACGATCTCGCCATCCCAGTACGGCATGAGGCGCTCGATCACGTTGGCAAGTGCCTCGGTGTCTGGAATCGGCTCACCGGCATAGCGCGGGTCAGCATCCTGCGAGAACTCCGAGCCACGCTCGATCGGCGGCGGCGGAACGTCGAAGGAACGGCGCCACTGCATGAACTGCTCTTCGCCGTACTCGTCGCGGATTTCCTTCTTGTTCTTGCCCTGAAGCGCACCGTAGTGACGCTCGTTCAGACGCCAGTCACGCTTGACCGGGATCCAGTGAAGATTTGCGGCATCCAGCGCGAGGTTGGCCGTGGTGATGGCGCGGCGCAGGAGCGAGGTGTGGAGAATATCCGGACGAACATCAGCATCTGAGAGCAACTGGCCAGCGCGGGCAGCTTCCTTCACGCCCTTCTCCGACAGCGGGACGTCCACCCAGCCAGTGAAGAGGTTTTCAGCATTCCAAGTGCTCTCGCCGTGGCGGAGGAGGACCAACTTGTAAACCATGTGTTTCCTTCTAGTTGACGGTACGTGCACGCGCACGCTTCCGCCCCCATTCTACCGTCACATGCCAACGCCCGCGCGAATCATTCGTCCTACGTGAACGGTAAGCTGTGAGCATGCAGCCCACTCTCGTCGACCGCTCTTGCGCCACCTACACACCCGCTGTGGAACGCTGGCGTGGCGACGACGGCAGCCCGCTTCGCATCGAGCCCGGCTCTGGGCTACGGCGCTCCGACATCGTCACCACCGACTTCTCGATGTGGCGCTACCGCGCCGCGCTCCCCTACGCGGCCGACCGTGTGAGCATGGGCGAGGGATGCACGGGATTGGTTGAGGTTGCCGATGATGTTCCGTTTCTTGCCATGCCCGAGTGGCTGAACCCCACGGCGTCGTTCAAGGATCGCGGCGTCTCTGCGATGGTGAGCGCACTTCGGGCCCAGGGGGCCACCCACATTCTGGAGGACAGCTCGGGCAACGCCGGCTCGTCCGTGGCCGCCTACGCGCGGGCCGCCGGCATCACGGCCACGATTCTCGTGCCGGCAACTGCCTCTCGCCAAAAGATCGATCAGATCGCTGCTTTCGGCGCCGAGGTCGAGCTTGTCGAGGGCACCCGAGACGCCGTCGCAGCTGAAGCTGTTCGGCGCTCGGAGACGATCGCCTATGCGAGCCACACCTGGAACCCATTCTTTGTGCAGGGAATCAAGACCATTGGTTACGAGATGTGGGAGAACCTCGGGTTTGCGCTGCCGGACAACGTCGTCGCCGTGGCCGGATCCGGATCGATCGCACTCGGCTTGGAGCTCGCCTTCGCCGAACTGCGCAACAGCGGCGAAAGCGACCGATCGCCACGCATCTTCATCGGTCAGCCCGAGGGCTGGGATCCTATCGTTGCGGCAATTGAGAACCGCACCTATTCGCCGACCACCCACGCACAGCTCGCCGAGGGCGCGTCGATCGCGTTACCGGTGCGGGGCGAGGAGGTTGCTCGCGCTGTGCGAAGCTCGGGCGGATCCGGCGTTGCCGTGAGTGACGTGGAGATTGCACGATCCACGCGATTCCTCCTCTCGCGCGGGCTCTTCGCCGAGCCCACCAGCGCCGTCGCCCATGCCGCCTACCGCCGCCTTGTTGCCAGCGGCACGATCGACGCGGATCAGAGCACCGTCGTCGTACTTACCGGAAGCGGACTCAAAGCGGCCGAGGCAACCCGCAGAGCTCTCCTGCTCGCAGCCGACGAGCCGGCCGACTGAGCTGGCACCCACCGCTACGCGGCGCCACAAGCCCTAACGCACGGCAAGCCTCGCGTACCAGCGAACTCTACTGAGCGAGCCCACCCGAGAACGGCAACGACCCGCGCCCATGCTTCGCGTTGGTCACCCGCTCCTCGCGTGCCTGCGACCACGGAATCGCGATCTCCTCCATGAGTTCGGCGACGGACGAGCCAGACGGATCGCGTTCGCGCAGATGCTGGGCCGTGTGCTGGATGTCAGCGGGAGACATGTTCTGCCCCAACTTCGCTTTTCCAACGATTTCCGTGACCTCGAGCTCGACGCCCACAAGCGCCACAAACGCCGCGTTGACGAGCTCGTAGGACGAGTGCGTGCCCACGCGCCACTCCCCCTCGAACTGGTCGACGAGTGCCGTGAGATGCGAGCGCTTCCAGGCGTCGTCGTCGTGAGCGGTGAGCGTGCCGCGCAGGTGCACGGTCACGTAATTCAGGGTCGGCACGGTGGGGAGCTTTTGCCCCTCCTCCTCGGCCGGGAAGTCGGTGCCGGAGATGTGCGCGCTGGGGCCCTGCACGATAAACATGGCCTCGCCGGCATCCTTCCACTGCGTGTTGACGCGGTTGAGGTGGGTTTGAAGGACGACGCAGTCCTCCCGCCTCACAACGTTGAAGGGCACGAACGTGGCATTGAGACCGTCCTCGCCGGAGGTGATGAGTTGGCCGACGCCGATTGTCCGCGCGAGGTCGAGCGCTGCGTCCTCGCTCATCGAGTGCTGCTTTGCAACGTACATGGCCTCACCTCTCTAGATAGACAGCCCCAGAATCTAGGGATTCTGGGGCTGACGTGGTGTCGAGCCGCCTGCGAGAATCGAACTCGCGACCTTCTCATTACGAGTGAGACGCTCTACCGACTGAGCTAAGGCGGCCTGCGCCAGATCAACTTACCTAACTGACATGCAGTTTTTCAAATAATGCGACGTGATCTTGACCGCGTCACCCAGCGCAAGCATCCACCAGAGGCGGAGCTACTCATCCGCGCCGCAGGTCAGCCCGTCCTCGGGCACGTCCCCACGCAGCAGATAATCGTCCAGCGGGTTGTTGATGCAGTCGCCTGCACGCCCGTACGCGGTGTGGCCTTCGCCCTCCCACGTCACGAACACCGAGTTCTCCAAGCTATCCGCAAACGCTTCCGACCATTCGTACGGCGTTGCCGGGTCGCCCGTCGTTCCAACGACGACGATCGGTTCCGAACCAGCCGCAACGAACGGGCCAAGCGGGCCATCTTCGCCACCGGGCATGACCGAGCACAAGTACTGCGAGTAGCCCATGACGTCACCGAAAATCGGCGCCTCGACCGCCAGTTGGTCAGCCTTTTCTTCCCATTCGGCCTCGTCGCCCGTCACGTGCGCGTCGGCGCAGTTGATGGCCCAGTTCGCCTCGACCATGTTGTTCGTGAACGAGTCACCCTCGCGGGACATGTAAAGATCGAACATCGTCAGGAACATGTCTCCCTTGCCCTGATTGACGACCTCGTCAAACGCGATGTCGAGGGCGAACCACGCCGTGTCGTCATACAGCGGCATCGCGATGCCGTAGAACAGGCCGGTTTGGGTGAGTTCGCGATCGCCAACGGCAATCGGGTTGTCCACGATGTCGTCGAACATCTCGGACACCTTGGCACGGGCGTCTTCAAGGGTGTCGCCGAGCGGGCAGCTGCCGTTGTCAATGCAGTATTCAATGTAGGCATCCAGCGCCTGCTCGAAGCCCTTCGCTTGCGCCACGGTCTGGTCGAAGCCAGGAATCGAGTCATCCACCGCGCCGTCAAGAATCACACGGCCAACGTTCTGAGGGAAGAGCTCGGAGTACATGCCACCGAGCGTGGTGCCGTAGGAATAACCGACGTAGTACAGGCGCGGATCGCCGAGCACGTGGCGAAGCACGTCCATGTCCTGAGCCGCTTCGCGCGTGCCCACATACTGGAGCAACTCGCCCGTGTTGGCCTCGCAACCGGCAACTAGCTCATCGACAGCCGCCTTCGCCTGCTCATCACCCTCGTCCGTATCAGGGAAGGTGGTGTCCAGGTATGTCGCAAGCTGGGCGTCGTCCAAGCAATCTACCGGCGCAGAATCGCCCACGCCGCGCGGATCGAAGCCGATGACGTTGAAGTGCTCAATGATATCTTCGGAGAAGTACATGTTCGCAAAATCGGCCATGTCCTGGCCCGAACCGCCCGGGCCGCCCGGGTTGACCAGCAGATTGCCGATCGGCTCGCCAAGCGCAGCTGACTTCTTCATCCGGATCGTGATCGTCTCGCCGTCCGGATTCTCGTAATCCATCGGCACAGTCACGTCTGCGCAATCCAAGCCATCACAGTCGAACCACTCAAGATCCTGATTGTAGAAATCCTCGAGGCCATCGGGCACGTCGGGCATCGGCGCATCGATCGCCACGGCGTCGCCCGTGGACACGGGCATCGTGGGATCTGAACCAACGCTCGAAGGCGCAGGTGTGGGCGCGGATCCGCCGGAATTCTTCGACTCCAAACTTACCGTGTTCGTGCACGCGGCAAGAGCGAGAGTCGTGGCAGCAATCAAAGCAATGGGTTTCAGTTTCACCCTTTTAACTTATTCCATTTCCACGGCGCAATCACGCCGATCCCTCATCCTGTGGACTGTCTTAGCGTCGCCCGATCGGTGGAAAACTATCGCTCGCGAAGCTCCACAAGTGCCGCTTCCATCAGCAATTGCACCGCCACATTGCCGCGCAACCGATCCCGCGCCTCCCCGAGCGCGTCGATACGTAGGAGAGTGGTACCCGGCGTCGTATCCGCTGCGATCCGAGAAATCGCCTGCGCGTAGTCCGCGTTGACGAGCGGCACGTCCGCCTCCAGCTGCGTCACCAACACGTCGCGATAGAACGACGTCATGTAAATCAGCTCGCGATCGATCAAATCCTGCGTGTGGCGCGTGGCCCTGCGCTTGGAGTCCACGCCCGCCGCCTTGATCTGGCTCCGCAAAGCCGCCGGCACCCGCGCCCCGGACTCGAGGCCCATGGCCGCCAACCGCTCGGCGACCTCCTTCTCCACAGCCTCCTCGTCGGCCTTCGCGCCCTGCGCCCCGCGCATCGCGTCCATATCCGTGAGCGTCATCGCCGCCAGCACCGCATCCCCGGTTGTTCGTATCCCGACGACGGCGTCCAAGGTCTTCTTCCGAACCGCGGCGGCGTCCGGGTCGGTTGCCAGCGCTTTCGCCACGCCGATATGGGATTGCGCCGCCCGAGCCGCCACGAGGGCCCGCTCGGGATCCGCTCCCTCGCGTTCGACGAGGAGTCGGGCGATATCTTCGGCCGCCGGGGTCACGAGATTGATGTTGCGTGTTCGCGAGCGGATCGTGGGGAGCACGTCAGCCACCGCCGCCGTGCACAGAATCCACACCGTCCGCGGGCCCGGCTCCTCGATCGCCTTGAGCAGCACGTTCGTGGTGCGCGGGAGCATGCGGTCGGCGTCTTCAATGATGAAGGCCTTCCACGTGCCCGAGCTCGGCGCCTGGTAGGAGGTCGCCACATACTCGCGCACCTCGTCGGCTTTAATCGTCACAAGATCCGTGGTCAGCGACGTGACGTCCGGATGGTTATTGCCCATCACGGCCTTGCACTGCGCGCACTGCCCCGCACCCGGCTCATCTTCTGTGCACTGGAGCGCCGCCGCAAACGCCTTCGCCGCGAGCGACCTGCCCGATCCCGGCGGTCCGGTGATCAACCAGGCGTGGCTCATCGCCGACGCGCCGGGCGCCAGCGTGTCGGACGGCGCCGGGGCGTCGTCGTCGAATCCTTCGGCTATCGCACGCGCGGCGCGGGCGGCGCGGATCAGCTCGGCTACCGCGTGCTCCTGCCCCACCAGATCGTCGAAAACGCTCATGCTCGCTCCTCGATCAGCCGGTTAACAACCCCGCCGATCTCCGCCGCGAGGTCATCTGGCGCCCGGGAGGCGTCAAGAATGTGGAACCGCTCCGGCTCGCGCTCGGCCAGCAGGCGATATTGCTCGCGCACTGCTTCGTGGAACTCGGCGCCCGCCCGCTCGAGACGATCGAGCTTCCCGCCCGTGCGTGCCGCGGCGCGCTCGGCCGAGACGTACGCGGAGACGTCGAGGAGGAAGGTGATGTCGGGAAGCAGGCCGCCAACGGCCCACAGCGACAGGTCACGGACCTCCTCCGTTCCCAACTCGCGGGCGGCACCCTGATAGGCGACGGAGGAATCAAGGAAGCGGTCGGTGACCACCACGGCTCCGCGCTCAAGGGCGGGCCTGATCTTCGACTGCACGTGGTGTGACCTATCCGCGGCGTACAGCAGTGCCTCGGCCCGCGGGCCCATGTCATCGCCGTGCAGGAGCAGATTGCGGATCTCGGCGCCCATCGCCGTTCCACCGGGCTCGCGGGTCACGACGACGTCGCGCCCGGCATCGGCCAGCGCCTTCGCAAGCAGATCCACCTGCGTGGACTTGCCGGACCCGTCGCCACCCTCAAAGGAGATGAACAGCCCTGCCATTGCCGACTCCGCCTTCCGATCCTCGCGCTACTTCTTCTTGGCCGCTGAGTTGCGGCCCTTGCGCACGGTGTTCTTCGTCTTGTTACGCGCCTTGGGGCCACCCTGTTCGGCGATCTTCAGACGACGCTGGACGAGCAGATCCTGCGCGCGCTCGGGCGTGATCTGGTTGATGTCATCCGAACGTGGAACCGAGGCGTTGACCTCGCCGTCGGTGACGTACGGACCGAAGCGGCCGTCCTTGAGCAGGATCGTTCCGCCCGAGACCGGGTCCTTGCCCAGCTCCGCCAGCGGCGGGCGCGCTGCCGCACGACCGCGCTTCTTCGGCTCCGCGAAAATCTTCTCGGCTTCCTCGAGCGTGATCTCGAAAATCTGATCCTCGGTCTCCAGCGAGCGCGAATCCTTGCCGCGCTTCATGTACGGGCCGTAGCGCCCGTTCGTCGCGATGATCATCTCACCCTGCGATTCGCCCACCTCGCGCGGAAGCGACAGCAGCCTCACCGCGTCCTCGATCGTCACCGTTTCCGGGCTCATCGAGGCGAACAGCGACGCAGTCTTCGGCTTGGGCTTCGTCTTCGAGACGCGACCCGTGGGCGTGTATGAAACCGCGTCGTCGGGGAGAACCTCCGAGACGTACGGGCCAAAGCGCCCATCCTTGACGACGATCGAATAGCCCGTCTCCGGATCCTTGCCCAGCTCGCGATCTTCCTGCATCGCGGCGTCAAGGAGCTCGATGGCCTTCTCGACCGTCAGCTCATCGGGTGCGATGTCCTCGGGGATATTGGCCCGGCGGCTCATCTCGCCCTTGTCATTGACCTCTTCGAGGTACGGGCCGTAGCGCCCCACGCGCACCGCGACCCGGTCCGAGAGCTCGATCGTGTTGACCGCGCGGGCGTCAATATCTCCCAGCCCATCGACCTGACCGTGCAGACCGTTGGTGCCCTGGCCGCCGTGATAGAAGGTGTCGAGGTACTCGGTGCGGCCCTTCTGGCCGGCCGCGATGTCATCGAGGTCCGTCTCCATGTCAGCCGTGAAGTCGTAATCGACGAGGTCCGGCAGGTTATCCACAAGCAGGCGAACCACCGAGAACGCGAGCCACGTGGGCACGAGCGCCTGGCCCTTCTTGTAGACGTAGCCACGATCAATAATCGTGGAAATCGTGGAGGCATAGGTGGACGGGCGGCCAATGCCCTTCTCTTCCAGCGTGCGCACGAGCGAAGCCTCCGTGTAGCGCGGCGGCGGGGTGGTCTCGTGACCATCCGCCGTGGCCTCCTCGTTCGATACAATCTCGCCCTCGTGCAGATCCGGCAAGCGCGACTCCGAGTGGTCCTCGTAGCGCTTCTTATCCCTCGACTCCTCGTATGCCGCGAGGAACCCGCGGAACGTGATGATCGTGCCAGAGGCCGCCAGCGTCGCTTCCTGCGCGCCGCCTGCACCGCCGATGTCGGCAACGAGCCGCACCGACGCCGTCGAGCCCGTTGCATCCGCCATCTGCGAGGCGACCGTGCGCTTCCAAATCAACTCGTACAGCGCGTATTCGCGGCCACGAAGCTCGCTGGCCACCTGCTGCGGGGTGCGGAAGGAATCTCCGGCCGGGCGAATGGCCTCGTGGGCCTCCTGCGCACCCTTCGACTTCGACGCATACATGCGCGGCTTATCCGGCAGACTCGCGGCGCCGTACAGCTCCTTGATCTGCTTGCGAGCAGCCGAGATCGCCTCGCCCGACAGGTTCGTCGAATCCGTTCGCATGTATGTGATGTAGCCGTTTTCATACAGCGCCTGCGCGATCGACATCGTGTCGCGAGAGCTCATGCGCAGCTTGCGCGAGGCCTCCTGCTGGAGCGTCGAAGTGGTGAACGGCGCCGCCGGACGGCGACGATAGGGCTTCGTTTCCACCGACGCCACCGACGAGTCCGCTCCCTCGAGGGCCTGCGCAATCGCCGTCGCGTCCGCTTCGTTGAGCGTGCGAACGCCGTCGCGCTGCTGCTTGGGCTTGAGATCGCCGTCGTCGGTGAAATCCTTACCCGTTGCGATACGGGCGTCATCGAGCGAATGGAGCTTCGACTCAAACTCCTCGCCGTCCTTGGCGTGGCGGACCGCGACGTCCCAGTACGAGGCGGGTACGAACGCCATACGCTCGCGCTCGCGCTCAACCACGATGCGTGTGGTGACAGATTGGACGCGGCCTGCCGACAGGCTCGGCGCCACCTTGCGCCACAGCAGCGGCGAGACTTCGTAGCCGACAAGGCGGTCAAGGATGCGGCGCGTCTCTTGCGCGTCGACCAGCTCGGTGTCGATGTCGCGGGTGTTTTCCAGCGCGCGGTTGATCGCTTCCTTCGTGATCTCGTGGAAAACCATGCGCTTGACCGGCACCTTCGGCTTGAGCGCCTCGAGAAGATGCCAGGCAATCGCCTCACCCTCGCGATCCTCATCGGTTGCGAGGTAGAGTTCGTCGGCGTCCTTGAGGAGCTTGCGCAGCTCCGTGACCTTCTTTTTCTTGTCCGGATTGACGACGTAGTACGGATCGAAATCGTCTTCAATGTTGACGGCGAACTTGCCGTACGGGCCCTTCTTCATGTCGGCGGGCAGCTCCGATGGGCGCGGCAAATCGCGGATATGGCCAATGCTTGCCTCCACGACGTACTCGGGCCCCAAATACCTCCCGATCGTCCGCGCTTTCGCTGGAGACTCGACGATGACAAGCTTCGTCATGCATTCCTCTTTCTATCCGCGAGCTCGGCCCACATTCCGTGACCGTCATCCACAGCGGTCTGTTGCATAATCTTGTGAATTTCAGTTCTGAATTTCATTCGCGTACCCACATTACGTTCAAAGTAAAGCCAGCCGTCAAGGTTACTCACAGTGTGGGGCGACGAATGTCAGCATACCTAACCGCTTCATTTCGACAACTTTCGGAAGAAGTTGCGATGTGAGCGTAGCAGGGTCTTCCGACAGAAGTTCTGCGAGTGCGGCGATGATCTGGCCCGTGGTGAGCTCGCCGTCCGCCACCGAGACGAAGCCCGCGAGCGCCGTTGTGGCCAGGATTTCTTCGCCGAATCCTCCCGTTTGTGTGAATTTAATGATCCACGGGTCGGGTTCGCCGGGGTGGTAGAAGCGGTGCTCGACCACGTCGGTGGCGATCGGGGCGAGCGCCGTGAGGTCAGCCGGCGTCAGGTTGCGCTGGCGCCAGAGCGATTCGACGTAGGCGTGCAGGTTTGGCGGCGCGGTGCCGCGCAGATGCTGGCCGAGGAAGAGCGGGGCGCCGGCGTCTTCCGGACTCTGACAGGTAGGCCCGGCCGAGACGTAGCCAAGACCCACGTGGGTCACGCCGCGGTCATCAAAGTCGGTCAGCCAGGCGCGATAGGACGGCTCGTAATCCGGGTGGCCCGGGCGCAGGCCGCCGTCAGCGAGCCACATCTCTATATAAGAGGTAACGGGAAGTTGCTCGCGCATAATCACGTGCAGATCGAGCCCGGGTTGAGCCCAATCGCGCAGGGCCGAGTACGGATCGTCCGCGCCCTGCGCAATCTCCCAGTTCAGGAGCATCCACGCCCGACCAGCCGCTACAAGGTGATCTGACAGTCCGCGCACGACCTCGGACGAAAGCTGATCACCTTCGAATCCGGCGTCGCGATAGTCGAGGGCGCCCACGGTTCCGCGCGCCGAGGGCGGGGTGATGACGAAGGGTGGATTGGAAACAATGACGTCGAATCGCTCGCCCGCCACGGGCTCGAAAAGTGAGCCTTCGCGGAGGTCGATCTTGGCTCCGTTGAGGTCGGCGTTGAACTCGGCAAGCTCAAGGGCTGGTTGTGAGATATCAGTGGCGGTGACGCGCGCACCCGCGAGCGCCGCGAGGATTGCGTGGATTCCTGATCCGGTGCCAAGGTCGAGGACTCGTTGGCCGGGCTGATAAGCCGCGAGTGAGGCAAGGGTGCGGGACGCGCCGCCGACCCCCATCACGAAATCACTGGCGTGGCGATTGCCCTGCAGTGCGCCGCGGGTGGATGCGATCCACACCGTATCCGTCTGAGCGGCAGTGCTCTCCGGATTGGACTCCTTGATCATTGGCCGCAGATGGTCGGGCACATCGACGGGCACGATCTGCCAGCGCGAACGCCAACCATCGGTCGCAACTTCAAGGAAGGGGAGATCAGCTGGTTGACCATCCGCGATCGTCGTTGGCAAGGCCTCCCGTAGGTCGTCATCGTCAAGAGTCTCGCCAAGCCAGAACAAGCGTGTGAGCAGGGCGATTCGGGAACCACGTTCGGCTGCGAGGGATGCCGGAACGGCAACGTCGCGGTTAAGCGCCTCGAGGGCGCGCTCACCGAGGTCAACCGCGATGCTCTCACGAGTCCACGCGGCTAGATCGCTGCGCAAATGAGTAACCTGCCGCATCGCGCCCTCCCACAAATCGACGGTCAAGGAGACTCACGCAGGATAACGCGCAAGTTCAGTGACATGGTGACATCTCGTTTCCATTTTTGCCAAAATCGGACGATTTTTCACTAAACTTGCGGCCCATCGGCGGTACAACCCACCTGAATCCATCAAAACGGCGCTGCGAGCCCCGGGAAATCCGGTTCAAGACTCTGCGCGCTACCGAACTCGGGTAAAACGCGTGCCAAGACGCCGCGTTTCCGGCCACGCGCTGCGACAGGAATTAAGTCCGTGCCTGCTCGGCATACGTAAACAAGCCCGAACCCGCACAGCTATACCTGCCACAAGAGGAATTAAGTCCGACCCAACTCCCATACGCAACAAGGCCGCTAATCGAGTACCGTCCAGGAGTGCGGAGCCTTTCCACAGATGAGGATTCTTCTGCCACGCTATCTGGCCGCCTCGGAACCATTGAGACATGAACAGGGGGCTACACAGGCTCAAAGAGATTCTTGAACGAGGCGCCAGCCGCAACCAGCTAGATAAGTGGATCGCGGAGGGTTCGATGACGCACGTTGGCTTCGGATGGTACGCCGAGGCTAGTGCGGATCCTAGGTTCATAACTGCCGCACGGGCAGGCACTCGGCTGGGATGCACCACGGCCTGTGACGCCCACGGACTCTGGATGCCCCCGAACGACTCTGAATTACACGTGATCGCGGGCTTGGGTGAGCGTCTCATGGACGTCGAGGGCAGCGTTCTCGCTGCGTCAAAAGGCCTTCGCACCCCTATCGTTCATCGAGCGCCAGGCAAGAAGTCGGAACTCATCTGTCCGGTTGATGAAGCAATCGAACAGGTCGCTACGTACCACGACCCCGAAATCGCTCTGATCGCCATCGAATCGGCGCTCAATCAGGGCGTCGTTGATGTCGCATGGGTCGAGGCAATGCTCGAGCGCCTGCCACAGCGCCAGCGCCGGGCGCTCAGTCATTTTTCCGCCGGCTCTGAATCGGGAAGCGAGACTCGCGTTGCTCAATCAATGCGAAAGAAGAGGCTCCCGGTCTATCAACAGGTGCCGCTGTTTCCCAATGAGCACCAAAGGGTCGACATGGTGGTTGGAAAATCGTGGGTGCTCGAATGCGACTCCGCAGGTCATCATTCTGACATCCGTAAATACGAGCGCGACCGCGAGCGCGATCTGTACCTAGAAAGCTTGGGGTTTCAAGTGACTCGGCTCAGCTATAAGCAGGTGTGGTCCGAATGGGACACCACCCACGACTCCGTTCGATCATCGCCCAGCGCCGATACCTACGGCCCGCCCAGATCGACCCCGAGCAGGTCTGCGCCAACCTCGCACGCTTGAGGTAACTGAGTAGGCTTCGGCGTAGCCTTGGGTGCCGGCTGCGCCAACCCCCCCCGGCCACTCCCCTATCCGCAGTCAGTGAAGCAAGCGATACTCACGTGCCGGAGGCAGGTGGCACAATGACGCCATGCCCTCACTCCTCGAGACCGTCACGAACTACGCCGGCGACCAGCTGACCGGCCACGTCGTGATCCCTCCGCGCGCCGCGCAGTTCGGCGAGTGGGGCCAGTGGGTGCCTGATTCCGTGCGCGCCGCACTCGCGGGCATCGGCGCGGGCACTCCGTGGACGCATCAAGCTCGAGCCGCAGACCTCGTCCATGACGGGAACAACGTCGTGGTGGCAACCGGCACGGGTTCGGGCAAGTCTCTCGCCGCATGGGTCCCGGCGCTCTCCGCAATCGCGGACGCCCGCGCGGGCACAACATCGCTCGCCACCGCACGATCGCGGCCAACGGTCCTCTACCTCGGCCCCACGAAGGCCCTCGGCGCCGACCAAGAGGACTCGCTCACGAAACTCGCGGCGGCCGTCGACCCGCGAATTGCCGTCGCAACCGTCGACGGCGACGCCGATGGCCCCACCCGCTCCTGGGCCCGCCAATCCGCCGACATCGTACTGACCAATCCCGACTTCGCCCACTTCGGACTCCTCGGCCGCCACGAATTGTGGCAGCGGCTCTGGCGCGGCCTCCAGTTCATCGTCATCGATGAATTCCACTCCTACCGCGGATCATTCGCCTCGAACGTCGCGCTCGTCGTGCGCCGGCTGCTGCGTGTCGCGAGGCACTACGGCGCCGACCCGCACGTAGTTTTCCTCTCCGCCACCGCATACCAGCCCGCGACCTCCGCCCAGCGCTTTTTGGGCGACGCCTTCGGCCCAGTAATCGCAGTTGAGGAGGACGGCTCGCCCGCCGGACAGCGCGACATTTTGACCATGGTCTGCCGCGAGGTTCCGGACGAGCGCGTCCCGATGATCAACGACGACGGTGACGTGGCGGACGTCCGGCGCCGCGCGGCGAACACCGAGGCCGGTGAACTCACCGCCAAACTCGTCTCATCGGATGCGCGGGCACTGACGTTCGTGCGCTCGAGGCCGGGAACTGAGCGGGTGGCCGAAGTCTCGAGAGGCTACCTGGCCGAATCGGCGCCACATCTCGAAGGCACTATCGCCGCCTACCGAGGTGGCTACCTGCCCGAAGAGCGTCGCGAGTTAGAGGCGCAGCTTCGCACGGGCGATCTGCGCGGGCTGGCCACGACCTCCGCCTTGGAACTCGGCATCGACATTTCGGGGCTGGACGCCGTGGTCGTGACCGGGTGGCCGGGAACGCGCGCCTCGTTCCAACAGCAGATCGGACGCGCGGGACGCGCGGGCACCGGCGGGCTCGCGGTGCTCATCGGGCGCGATAATCCGCTCGATCAGTACATCTTGGCCCACCCCGAATCGCTCGTGGAGCCCACCCCCGAGATGAGCGTTTTCGATCCGACGAACCCGTGGATCCTGCCCGGGCACCTGTGCGCTGCGGCCACGGAGGTTCCACTGACGGCCGCGGATATCGACGTGTTTTCACTCGAGTCGACAAAACCCTTTGAGGAGCTTGCCGACACCGGGCTCCTCAAGCAGCGTCCAACCGGCTGGTACTGGAATCCGTCGATCAAGGTCAATCCCCACGACATGGTGGACATTCGCGGGGGCGGCACCACGGTGTCGATCATTGACTCTGAGTCGGGTGCACTCCTTGGCACCGTAGACGAGGGCCGAGCCGACTACTCAGTCCATCCCGGCGCAATCTACCTTCATCAGGGTGTTCCTTTTCTTGTGGAGTCGCTTGCGGATGAGGTTGCGCTCGTCCATCGGTATCGCGAAGAAGAAATCCGCACATTTGCTCGTGACGAAACGATGGTCGAAATTCTCAGCACCGAGGAGACGCTGGAGTTGCCGTGGGGGACGTGGCAGCGCGGCGAGGTGGTGGTGCAATCTCGCGTGGTTGGCTACGACATTCGCCGGGTCAAAGACGGCATGTTCATCGGAACGGTACCCCTCGAGATGCCAATTCGCCGCCTGCAAACGTCGGGCGTGTGGATGGCGATCAGGGAATCCATCATTAAAGATGCGGACATTGCCGCAGCCGACGTGCCCGGCACCTTACACGCCGCCGAGCATACGATGATCTCCCTCCTTCCCCTGTTCGCCACGTGCGACCGCTGGGATATCGGTGGCCTGTCGACCGCCGTTCACGCTCAGACCGGCATGCCCACCATCATCGTTCACGACGCCATGGCCGGAGGTTCGGGCTGCGCTGATCGCGGCTTCACCGCCGGCATCGACTGGCTCAAAGCCACGCTCGATACCCTCGTGGCCTGCGACTGCTCACACGGCTGCCCGCGCTGCATCCAATCCCCTAAGTGCGGTAACAACAACGAGCCTCTCGACAAACACGGAGCAACGAAACTTCTCCGCCGCCTCGTGGGCGACTGGCGTTTCTAGGCAAGCATTAACGACGACGGAGCGCGCAACGACGACGCGCAGTCGCGCACCCGCCGCCAACCACACGAACACGTCGGCACGGGGCGCCTCCCTCACTGACCAAGATCACGACCCGGCACAGGGCGCCGCCCGCTACAAGATCCACGGCCCGACCAAGGGAGCACGCTCGTGGCCAAGATTCGCGGCCGGGCTCAGGGAGCCCGCTCGTGGCCCAAAGTCGCCGGCCCCGCAACGGCCTTTGCTTCGTGGGTTCCCGCGAGCCACCCGAAGCGCGGTTCTTTGGTGACGACGATCGTCATCACATCCCCGTCGGCAGTGCAGGTCACGGTCATGTCAGGTGCGATATCGCGCGCTCGTGAACATGCCTCGCTCTCGGAGCCAGAATCGCGCAACACAATCGCACCGGACACCGCGGCCAGATCCGCCGCGTTACGAACCTCCATTCGCTCCCACGAGGTGTAGAACAGCTGGAGCATGCCAACCATGACGAGCGCTGTCGCAAGGATGGCAAGTGCCACGCCCACGGTGCCAAAGCCCGGCTCTGGCGATGCTCGTCGACCAGCGCGTTGCTCACCTGCCGCATCTGCCCGATCAGCGTTAACCCTTACCATCGGAGGCTCCCGGTTCAATCACGCTGCGGTGCTGACCAACGAAATCCACGCCAGCTAGTTCGTACATTCCCGTGCCTTCACGCCGGACGGTCACGTGCACGACGTCGTCGACAACGTCGATCGACACCTGCCCGCCAGCATTCTGGACCGCGCCGGCTACGTCCGTCGTTCCTTCGATCGAGTACTCTCTGGCGATCTCCTTGGCCTCATTCGAGACCTGGATCGTGCGCCAGGCGCCGACGAGCCCGCCGAGCATGAGGAGAACCATCAAAAGGTAAATCGGCGTCACGAGTGCGAACTCGCCCGTGACCATTCCGGGTTCGGCTTTAACGTGCCGTGTCGTTCTCATGTCATCTCCTTGGTGACTGGCGGGCTCAGGCCGTGACAGGCGTGAACCCGCGGATACATGTCGGTTGAAAATGGGCCCGGCATCTCGTGCCGGGCCCACCTCAGTTCAGAGTGGAAATCCGAACCACGGCGTTCTTCAACCCAGATTGAAGATGAGCTTGAAAATGCCTGCGATCCCGTCACGGAACCAGTCCTGCTGGGCTAGCCACACGAGGATGCCGGCGATGCCCGTTGTGGCAACCGTTCCGACCGCATATTCGGCCGAAACCATTCCTGACTCTTCCTGTGGCGTGAGTGCCGTGGTAAGTACGCGCTTGATCATGTTGTCCTTCTTTCTCTCTCCGCACATTGGCGGGGTTTTCCGGCGGTTGCCGGGTGTCACCCTGTGTGACAACACCAGTGTGCGCGACTGGAAAAATCCATGATTTGGGGAGTTGGTAAAAAGTGACTAGCTCTCCCGCCGCCCTCGCTGTGGACAAAAATTCGCCCGTGATCGCCAGCCAAATACCGCGATTCCTCGCTTCATCGAAAGCGCAGGTTATACCCACAATCGCCTGCTAAAAACCGCGGGCAATCTCAAACATCGCGGGCACGCCACACCTCCGAGTAGCACCCAAAACCGCGATCAGAACAGCGTTCCGGCGGCACCGGCCACGACCGGGACCACCCCAATAAGGATGAAAGCGGGCAGGAAGCACAGGCCAAGGGGCATGACGAGCCGTGCACCGAGTCGTTCGGCGGCCTCCTTCGCGTTGCGCTGGCGTTGGAGTCGCAGAGTTTGCGCCGAGCGCTCGATGAGCGGAACGGGCGCCGCGCCGTCCGTCCAGGCCGCTTGCAGAGAGTTGCGGAGCCGAGTGCCGGCCACACCCTCCCACGCCTCGTCCCATGAGGCACCCATCAATAGGAGCCGGGCAACGGTCGTGCGCTCCGTCCCGCCGGTGGCGATGTCGAGAGCCGCAAGCGTGCCGGGAATGGAGAGCCCCGATCTGAGCGCGGCTGCGGCTAGGTCCAGCACGACCGCGTTGTCTATCGGCGCAGCCGCGGGTTCTGGGCGCGTGCGGATTCGCCGCCACGGGGTCGACCACACCCACACCAGCACGGCGGCCATCACCACGAGTGCGCCCATGGTTACTGTTCCTCCTCGGCGGCACGCGCCTCGGCGACCAACCGCGCCGTCCACGCCACTCCAGCCAGCTCGAACGCCAGCCCTACCACGAGCGCAACCCTCCCAATCAAGGTCGTAAAAAGAAAACCGATGGGATCAGCACCCAGCGCCCACCCAAGCCCGAGGCCGAAGATCGGCAACGCGGCGAGCATCCGCGCCGAGGCGAGCGGACCGGCCAGCGCCACATCACGAGCGCTGCGCGCCTCGCCCGATTCCGTGATTCCCGCAGCGCAGGCATCGAGCACCTCGGCCATGGGCGCGCCCGTCCGGTAGCTCATCGTGCAGACCGCGAAGGTCGCGGGCAGGGTGTGCCGCACAACGTCGGTCACGCCCGCCTTCCGCCGCTCGCGCCACCCCATCTGCCCCAGCTTACGAAGTGCAACAGGCACGCCAGCCTCATCGAGCACCGGCGCCCCCACCTGAAGCCCCGCTTGAGACAGCGTCTGCGCCCACGCGCGCTCCGGACTCGACCCCGAGCGCAACCGGCTCGCAACTTCAGTGACAATTGCGCCCAAATCGATCGTTTTCCGCGACGACCGTTTCGTTTTTTCACGAATCTTGCGGCTGCGCGCCACCCGCACGCGCGGAACGGTCACATAACCGACCAATAGGAGCATCGCGAGCCAGATCATGAGTGGTCCTTGGCATCGAGACGCTCGAGCAGCCGCTCCCACGCCTCGTCGTAGGTCACGGCGCCATCCGCGCCCACGCGCACGGCCACGGGCGCCACGAGCTCCCCGCCCCGGCGCTCAAACACCGAGATCTCGCTGAGGTACCTGCGCGCTCCGGATCTGCGCACGTGGATTGCGGCATCTAGGCCTGCCGCCGCCTGCGCCGCCACTGTCGATTCGGCCATGTCCGCGAGCGCGCCCAGCGCCACAAGTCTGGCGGGGATGTCCTGCGTGGAGTTCGCGTGGATTGTGGACCATCCACCCTCGTGCCCGGTGTTGAGGGCTCCGAGCACGTCGCGTACTTCGGCACCACGGCACTCTCCGAGCACAATCCGATCGGGTCGCATGCGCATGGCAGCCCGCACGAGGTCGCTCAACGTGATCTCGCCC
>NZ_JBHWPL010000053.1:0-6089 GCF_043424875.1 Trueperella sp.
TACAGGTTATGAAGATCTCGACGAAGCGGTCTCATACGTTAGATCAAACGCCAGTAATTTTACGCAAAAGGAGGCGACTATAGCGCTCAATAACATTTCTACCGTTTGTGAGTCTTTGGTCGACGAAGCTGCAACACCTGAACCTGAGAGCACTCAGGAGGAGGAGATCGCCGAGGCGATCAGCCCGCTCGACGAAGCCTTTAAACAGTGCGATTCCCCTCGCGGAGCCCGAGTAACAGATGAGGGCGAGACGCTGATCATTCGTACGACGGGCGACGACACTGACGTGCGAGCTTCCTTTGCAGATGTGACATGTATCCTTCGGGAACTAGAAGCTCCTTCCCGAACGCTCCACCGGATGGAGACAACTCGTTCCCTTGATGGACGCGTCACGGACTCTTGGGATGACTACACGGCCGAGTGGACCTATCATCCGGACGACGGGTTAAACGTAATCATCTTTGTGACCCAAGACAAGTAGCTCGGCCACCTAGGCTGGGTGAATGCGCCTATTCAGGTAAAAGCTGACCCGCTAGATTCCTATAGTTCGGTGGAATCTAGCGGGTTATCTGTCGGGCTAGCGGGATTTGAACCCACGACCCCTTGACCCCCAGTCAAGTGCGCTACCAAACTGCGCCATAGCCCGTCCGAGTTGGACGTAAAGATACTAGCCGAAAACTCACGCCATTTACCAAACGGCGCACCCAACGAGCGAGGTGGTACGCCTCACCAGTGCGCCTTAGCCGCGGATGCGCACCGATAGGCAGGTGGCTGATCCCTCCGTCTTTTCGATCTCCGTCAGGGGAGTGGTGATGACGTCGAAGCCCTCGCCGCGCAGAAGCTCGGCTGTGCGTGGCGCAGACTCGCTCATGAGGATGGAGTGGCCGCCAAGTAACACCACCTGGGTGCCAAGGAACTCAGGCACGTAACGCAGGCCGGGGAAGTCCTTCGCCGGGGGAGAGTAGTCCTCGTGCGAGATGAAGGCGCCGTCTGGCAATGCAGTCAGACACGACTTCAGGTGAAGCGCGTGATCAACCGGAGTCGCGGTGACCCCAACTCCCTTGCGCTCGAGGATCGATGCGAGGCCGTCCACGCCGGCCTGGTTCGTCCGCGTAGACAGACCCGCCCACACGTGGCCGTCGAACTTCAGAACGTCCCCGCCCTCGAGCGTCGCACCCTCGGGCAGATCCACAATCTCAAATCCGCGCTGCGCCAATGCGTCAATTACCGAGTCCTGCTCGCCGCGCCTGCTCTCATGAACCCGCGTGCGCACGGCAAGATCGTCGTAGGTAAACACCACGTCTTCCACGAAGATGGAATCGGGGTATTCCGGCGTCGCCTCAACCTCGATAACCTCCGTGAAGTCGCGGAGGATGTCGCAGTACTGATGCCACTGCTCAAGAGCCAGATCGGGATCGACGTCGGATTCTTCTAGGTGTGTGAGCTGACCCTCGGCCATCCGCGGTGATGGCTGGCGAACTAGCGCATATAGAAAATTCATCTCTCTAAACTAACAGGTCGCGCTCCCGTTGCAATTTGAAACACCGATTTAGTGACGCGACAATGGAGAAGTGAACGAAAACTTGAAGCGCTCTGAAGCCCGTGCCCGTGCCGCCGTCCTGACTCTCGAGTCTTACTCGATTGACCTCGACGTCAGCGAAGCTCCAGCCGAAACTAGCCATTTCGACGTCGTCAGTTCTATCGCTCTCACCGCGAGCGAGCCGGCGTCCACGTTCATCGATTTCATCGGCCACGACGTCGTGTACGTGCGTATCGACGGCGCCGACGTGCCATTTTCGTTCGACGGCGCGCGCATTCACCTCGACATTCCCGAGGGAGTGCACACGGTCAGCGTTCACGCGCACGGCACGTACTCCACCACAGGGGAGGGGCTCCACAGGTTCCGTGACCCCGTCGATAATCAGACGTACCTCTACAGTCAGTTTGAGCCTGCCGACGCGCGACGCGTCTTTCCAAACTTCGAGCAGCCGGATCTCAAAGCCACCTACACGGTGTCCATGACCGGTCCGGCCGAGTGGGTCATGCTCTCCAACGGCGCGCAGATCGAGGAAACCAATTCCGGCACGAATTCGCTCGGAGATCCCCTTACCCGCAGGACGTTCACGACGACGAAGCCCGTCTCTACCTACCTCACCGCTTTCATTGGTGGCCCGTATCATCGGTTCAGCGATTCTGTGCAGGTAGAGGGCGAGACGATCGATCTCGGATTCTTCTGCCGCGAATCACTCAAAGAGCACTTTGATCTCGAGGACATTTCGACCGTCACGAAGCAGGGTCTTCAGCTCCTGCCCAAGGTCTTCGACTACCCCTACGTGTGGGGCAAGTACGATTCCGTCTTCGTGCCCGAATACAACCTCGGCGCGATGGAGAATCCCGGTTGCGTGACCTTCTCCGAGGACGCCTTCGTCTACCGAGGCGAATCCACGAGGGCCCAGCGGGCGGGGCGCGCCAATACGATTCTTCACGAGATGAGCCACATGTGGTTCGGCGATCTCGTAACTCCCGTGTGGTGGGATGACCTGTGGCTCAAGGAATCTTTTGCAGAGTTCCTCGGCGCGTGGACAATGGCAGCCGCAACACAATACACCGAGGCGTGGGAGAACTTCGCCGGCGCGCGCGTGGCGTGGGCACTGCGCAATGACCAGTATCCAACGACCCACCCGATTATTGCTGACATCCCGGATCTTGAAGCGGCAGATCAGGCCTTCGACGGCATTACCTACGCCAAGGGCGCCGCGGTACTTCGCCAGCTCGTCGCATTCGTGGGCGAGCCAGCCTTCTTCGCGGGAGCTGCAAAGCTGTTCAAGGACAACGCCTTCGGCAACACGACGCTCGGAGACCTCATGGCAGCTCTCGAGGAGACCTCCGGTAAGGACCTGGGTGACTGGGTCGATCAATGGCTTCGAAGCGCGGGCGTCTCGAACGTCGTCGTGAACCGAACACCCGAAGGCGCCGTGCTGACCCAGGTGGGAACCGAGCCACTGACCGGTGAGCCAATCACGCGACCGCACCTGTTGCACGTCTCCGGATGGACAAGCGATGGCACCACATTGAGCAAGGCGGGGGAGATCGACGTCGAACTGCGCGACGAGCTCACGATCACGTGGGAGGATCTCGGCGGGGAGGGCGTGGACCTCATCCTGCCCAACGACCAGGCGCTGTCCTATATCAAGGTCGATTTCGACGAACGCTCTGCCGACGCGGCCCTGTCCTTCGAGCTCGACGATCCACTGGCGCAGTCCGTGGTCACATCGGCGCTGTGGGAGATGGTGCGCGATGCGAAGCTGCCCGCTGCCGACTTTGCGCAGTTCGCGGCGCGCTCAAGCGGGAGCGTCGGCTCGCACCTCCTCGCTACCCGAGTCAATAACGCGTTGGCAGGGCTTCTGCGCTACACGCCGGAGCATGTGCGCGACGCCGAACTCGCCGCGATCTTTGACGCCGCGGCTTACGCGCGAGAGACGGACGATCCCGATACGCGCCTCATTTGGACCCGTACGATGGCGCGCGCGGGTGCGGCGCTACCAAATAGGGACGACGTCATCATGCGCGTGCTCGATGACGTGGATGATCAGGACTTGCGATGGAAACTGCTCACGGCACGCGCGGCCACCGGTGCCATTGGCGCCGACGTCCTGGACGAGGAGCTGGCGAAGACTGGGACTGCTGCCGACGTCGTCGCGCATCTGCAGGCGAGCGCAAGCCTGCCCGGTTCCACCACCGACGCGCTTGCGAAGGTCATGTCGGGCACGCTGTCCAACGATCACGTCTCGGCGCTGATCGCTGGTTTGAACCAGCCGCTGCGGGTGAGGCAGACGATTGCAGTGCTACCGGATTACTTTGACCAACTCGTGACAATCTGGGGGTCCCATTCGCAGGAGATCTCTGAGCGACTCATTTACGGTCTGTACCCCGCGACCGATCTCGAGGCAGGCGATGCACCGGATGAGAACCCGCAGGCGGTGGCCGCGAAGGCCTGGATTGACGCCAGTTCCGATGCCCCGGCGGCTCTCCGAAAGATCATTATTGACTGTCACGATGAACATCTTCGGACACTGCGCGCGCAGGCCGCAGCGCAGGTAACATGAAGTCTCACAATCGTTATCTAACGGTGACACTTTTCTCGAGGTGGGCTAAAGTTGGATGAACGGCAATTGGATAGGGGTAGCAATGGCAGACTTTGAAGTTCAGCCTCAGGACGAGGATCCGATCTCGACCTCGCGGTTTTCAGCAATCAGTCCGTCGCAGTCTGACACGCAGGCAACGCCCAAGGGGCTCGACGCCGAAGATGTTGCCACCATCAATGCTCTCCCTGCCACCTCGGCGCTCCTGATCGCGCGTAGCGGCGCGAATGCGGGCGCACGTTTCCTCCTCAACGACGATTCGACGACGGTCGGGCGCCACCCCAAGTCCGACATCTTCCTCGACGACGTGACGGTGTCGCGCAAGCACGCATTCTTCGTTCGCTCGGGTCACGATTTTTACGTTCAGGACACGGGTTCGCTCAACGGCACCTACGTCAATATGCAGCAGGTGGAAGAGGCCAAGCTTTCCGACGGTGATGAAGTTCGGATTGGCAAGTTCCAGCTCACCTTCTACGCCTCACCTCAGGCGGGTCAATGACTCCGACGGCCAACAAGGCTTGGAGCGTTGAATTTCCAAGCACGTGGCCCCACGACGTCTCTCATGAACCGACACTGAAAATCGGTGAGGTCACAACCCACCTTCGGCATGAGTTCCCGTTCTTGGCGGCATCGAAAATTCGCTACTTCGAGTCTCAGGGCTTGATTGAGCCACACCGTACAGCGTCGAACCAGCGCTTGTTTTCCCTAGCGGACGTCGAGCGCCTTCGTTTCATTCTCGTCGAGCAACGCGACCGCTACGTGCCCCTTCCACAGATCAAGGACATGCTTCGCCAGCTCGACGCCGGCGAGACCAACCAGGAGCACCCGGGCCGAATGCGCGCGCTACCTACGGGAACAGAGGCAAGGCCAAGCCCGGGCACGCGCATTCAGAAGGACGAACTTGCGGCGCTGACAGGTGCCTCCTATCAGGACATCGAGCAGCTCATCTCCACGGGCATGCTCATTCCAGACGCGCGGGGGAGGCTGACGGCGCAGGCCGTCGATATCGTGCGCTTTTCAAAGATGCTCTCAGAGGCCGGCTTGGATCTTCGTAGCCTGCGTCAGGTGCGCAACTCCGCCCACGCCCATGCGGCCAACGTTGTGGCGCGTCTGGCGACCGAGCGCGCACGGAACACGCCGGTTGCCAAGGAGCGCGTCGTGAACGAATCGGCTGAAATGGCGACGATGCTGACGAATCTCTACCGGGCGCTTCTCACAGAAAACATCGACGTCCAGCTTCGATAGGGGAGCAATACTTAAAGTTACACTTGAGACACGGCACTGAGACACACCGACCACGCTTGAACCAACCTCATTGAGAACGGTGTGAATCAGGTTTAGGCTAGAACGTGAACCAATTTGAAGGAGGCTGACGTGAGTGACGCATTTGCACAGGGCGCACAACCGCAGCTTGCACAGGGAATGCTGTTTGGCGGCCAGGTGCCTGATCTCGACACCGAGACCGGCTACCGTGGACCTGCCGTGTGCCGCGCAGTAGGCATCACATACCGTCAGCTTGATTACTGGGACCGCACCGGGCTGATTGAGCCATCAATCCGCTCCGCGAAGGGCTCGGGCACCCAGCGCTTGTACTCGTTCCGCGACATCCTCGTGATCAAGGTCGTTAAGCGGCTCTTGGATACGGGAGTCTCGCTTCCGCAGATCCGTTCGGCGATCGAGCAACTCAAGGAGTACGGCGTCGAGGATCTCGCAGCCGTCACGCTCATGAGCGATGGCGCATCGGTGTACCTGTGCACGTCGAATGACGAAGTCATTGACCTCATTCAAGGGGGACAGGGCGTCTTCGGAATTGCCGTGGGCAGGGTCTGGCGCGAGGTCGAAGGCGATCTTGCCGAGCTTCCTACGGAGCGTGCGGAGGACGACGGCGTCGTCGATGAGCTCGCCGCTCGCCGTGCACGACGCAACGTCATGTAACGAACTCTTTGA
>NZ_JBHWPL010000054.1:0-6256 GCF_043424875.1 Trueperella sp.
GTCGAATCTAAGCCCCCGTCAACGGACCGAATGAAGCGCCCTGGGTTTGTTGGAGGCTCCAGAGTTACGGATGGAGAATGGAGCCATGCCCCAACACAAGAACAAGGGACGCCGCTACTTGGCTGAAGAGAAAGCCGCTGCAGTTAGGATGGTGCGTACCCTTCGTGCCGAGCTTGGTACGAGCCAAGGAACGACATCGCGCGTGGCAGAACAGCTCGGCTCGGGGTCGAGCGCTCCACTGACGGCGCTTTACATCGTGGGTCATCTGATGTCAGCCGAATCAGAGTTTTGGCCGGGGATACTTTCCTTTGCGATTATCTTGGTACTCTCCCCCATGTTTGTACTTTATGGGGTTGCCATCGCCCTGATTTTCCGCTCCGAGATTGCAGTGTCGATAGCGGTCGGCCTCCTTGTGCTTTTCGGCTTCGCCGCCAACATCTTTACACCGCTATCTGGAATTCTGCTCTCGATCGCGAAATTCACCCCACTCTACGGCTACGGCGTGCTGGCAAGATATCCGGTAACCGAAGGTAACCAATCCACTGCCACAGGCGAGACCTACATGGACTCGATCTGGCTCGGCGCGCTCAACTATGCGGCTTGGTTCGTCATTTTCGCGCTCCTCGCGCTGCCGTTCGCCGCGGCCGCGAGCGCTAAACAGACGTGGCCCTCAGCACCTCGTAGCGGCACAAAGTCGCGAGCAACAGCTACTTAGTCGGATCCGTTACCTTGACAATTCCGTGCGCACCACGTTCGGCTTCGGACATGATGTGGTTGACCACCGAGTAGTGCCCTGCCTCCGGGAAGGTCAGCTCAACGAAACCACCCTCGGCCGGGAGCAGGGAAAGTACTTGGGCACCGCCGTCGTCGGATCCCCAAGCACTGGCGCCCTGCTTGATGTGGTAGGCGCCCTCGGTCCATAACGTGTCGAATTGTCCGCCGACGATATGGAAGCTCAGCGGCACGTTTGGGCCAGCATCGAGCACCCAGAAGCGCACACGCTCGTCGGTGACGACCTCGAACATTTCCTGGTCATACTGATTCGCGATGCCGTTAAAGACCACTCGATCCGGGGTGCCAGTTGCGATTTTGTCCGCATCGAGCTCCTCGGCCTCGGCGGCCGAATGTGCCGCGCTGGCAAGGTAGACCTCAGACTGGACGAGCACGAATTGTTTATCCACCGGTTCTAAACCTTCGGGTTCGATCACAACGGCGCCGTGCATACCCGCGGCGATGTGGGTGGACATCGGTGCCGTGGAGCAGTGATACATCCATATTCCCGCACGGTTCGCGGTGAAGGTGTAGACGAGTTCCTCGCCGGGTGCGATCGTTCGCATGGGCTCGTCGGGGGCGAGTGCACCCGCGTGGAAGTCAATGGAATGGCCGATAGTGCCGTCATTAATGAGCGTGACTTTGAACGTGTCCCCCACGCGCCCATGAAGGGTAGGCCCTACCCCGCTGCCGTTGAACGTCCAGCGTGTTTGGTACAGGCCGGGCGCTACCTCGAGGGGAACCTCGGTGACGGTCAGTGTGACCTCATGAGTCACTGGCCCTTCGTCCGTCGCGAGCGCGGGAAGTTCCGCCGATATCGGCTCGTTGATCTCGCCATCGCCATCAGGGATTGCCACGGGAGCGCTGTGCCCGGAATGAGCGTCGGAAGCCGTGCCGGGTCCGCCGTCGGACGTACCCGCAGCCGGCTCGATAACCACAATGTCGATCGTCATTCCCATTTGCTTGTGACCCGCAACGGAGCAGTAGCCCTGGATCGATTCCGTGATAACGCCGGCGTCAAGCACCGCGGTCTCCCCCGGCTGAACGCGCCCCGTCTCATGCTCACCGATCACGAGGTCGTGGCCGTTGAGCGGATCGTGGTTCTCCAACGTGACGACGAGCCTATTGCCCGCCGGCACTTCGATGCGGCTGGGCGTATACGACATGTCGTCGTTGGCAACAATCGTCACTTCACTTGTTTCCCCGGTTGGTTCGACGACGCCGGTCTGGCTTGGCTGCGCACCGCCTAAGTCGCGGGCGGGGAGATTCGCGGCCGACGGATTCCACATAACGCCAATAGCGACAGCTAGAAGAATCGCGCACAGGGCAGCGACGACACTGATGCCGGACCACATCGATGGCGTTTTAACGTCTTTCATGGGATTTCTCCTTGGCTGCAAGAGCAGCTCGTATGGCTGCTACTAGTACGGGAAAGAAAGATGCGAACGTGATGAGAGCCAGAGCGATCATGGCGTGTCTGACCATGTCTGGGACGGGCGCCAACCACACCAGCAACGCCACATTCGGGACGATGATGCGGAATGCGCCGCCCGCGTTAAGGGGCCCTTGGGCGGCTCTCGTCATCGCGGGTCCGCGACCAATGAGCATCGGGATCAGATAGCTGAGTGCTCCCAAAAGCAGTTGCAGCGCGAAGCCCACCACAAAGACTGCGGCGACAGTTGGAAGTTTGTCAGTCACTTCCGACCAGTTTGTCGACGTCGCCAGAAGATAGCCCACCCAGACCAGACCAACGGAAGCCCACAGCATTGAAACACCGACCGACGTCGGCGCAAACTCGACTAAACCCTTCTGCCTAAGCGGGGCTATGAGCGCCCTGCCCCACCAGACTAAACCGGCGGTATAGGTAGCTAGACCTACGAGAGACAGGAGTTGGACCCCGCTCAGCGCGCCCGCCGACATGACTGCGATACCGAGCAAGAACAGCGGGTAGCTCTGCCGCGCGTACTTTTCAGCGTGGGGATCCATCCGGGCTCGGATCATCGTGGGCCAGAAAGTCAGAAGCGTACCGATCACCGTGAGGCCGATCCAGCCGAGCAGGTTGAACACCATGTGCGTGATCATGAGGCGGCCGCGCCATTCGTCGTTCACTCCGAATGCCAAAACGGCCCCAAAGGTGGCACCAATCGGGAGCATGCAGGCGGCGGTCACGTAATAACGGATGACGACGCGGAACCTGCCTGGAAGTGCAGCGCGGAACTTTTTGAGGAGGTGCGCAATATGCCAGGCCATCGCTGCGGCTACGAACAGTGCGCCCGCAAGGACGATGAGCCACTGGTCGGCCGGGAAGCCAACAAGCACAAGAAGTGCGCCCACGCCCAGCACGCCGATGCGCTGGTCTTGCGCGCGTTCATCGTCCGGGGTCGCACGGGTTTTAAGCAACGTGTGGGCGAAATACTCGGACCACACCATCGCCGAATGTGTGAGAGCGCCGAGCAGGATGAGGTGGATAAGGAGCCAATCGGAGGCCGGGATGAGGTGATTCAGCGGCACCACAAAGAGGGCCGCGATGAGCCAAACGAGAGCCACGGAGTCGCGCAGTCGGCGCACACGCTTAGCGGAAGGGGCGGCGGTAGTGCGCCCGCCGTGACTACCGCGCGGGTGATCATTGGGAGACGATCCGATATTCATTGCGTGCTCTTTTCGGCGACGCCGGTGGGTCGGTTGCGAGCCGCCTTCCGAGCCTCCTGGGAAGATCCGCGGTTACCAGTCATCGCCGCCCCCACGACAGACACGAGGAACAACAAGATTGCCACGATGTTAAGGATTCCGCCGTGCTGCCAGATCGTTCCTTGGCCGTCGAGAATTTCTCCGAAAACTCTCATTGCAAGGCCAAGGTTAAGCAGCACGAGCGGCACCCACATAAAGGTCCGGTAGGGCACGGGAATTCCCATGACGGCAGGGAAGATGACCGGAGCGTGCGCCATTATCATGGCGATGGCGAAGCCGACGAAAACCGTATGGATAACGACGTCGTAGTAAACGGTACCTACCTGGCCGCCAGTGATAATCCACGTCAGGGCTCCCACGATGAGCCAGAGGTAACCGAACAGCAGCGCGAATGCTGTGAAGCGATGGAGGCCGGTGGATCTGATGAGCCGGCGAGGGACGTCGTCTTTGAGTAACCAGAACGCGATGGCTAGCTGGGCGAAGCCAAATGCTCGTGACGCTGGGATCGGCCAGAGCAGCGAGGCCGTAGCAAATACGAGGAGTGCGCTCGACGTTGCAAGCAGGGTGGGGACGGCTCGCGGCCCCATACTCAGCTGCGCGAGCTCAGCACGTTCTGCGGCGATAGTGATGATGAGAAACGCGGAGAGAAGCGGGATGAGAGCCGAGTTTTCAAAAGCCAGTGACAGGAGCGCGGCAGAAAGTGCTGCGACCGCACTGAGGATTTGTGTTGCGACCAGAGTGAGGGGTGCGCGTTTCCACAGGTAGACGTAAACAAGGACAAAAGCGATGGCGCCCTCCACCATGAGGAGCTGGCCGATCATGCCAACCGTCGTGCCTGGGCCGCCAACCGCATGGACGAGCCCTCCGAGACCTAAGAGCCCCGGAGCGAGGTAGGCCCAGCGCTTGCTCGGATCCCTATGAGCAAGCGCTTGGGCTCTTTCTAACGAAATCAGCGCGCCAAGAAAGCCCAGGGTCATGACGAGACCGTGAGCGTCGTCGTCTGCGGAAGAGATTGGTGCCCACGTTCCCAACTGAAGGAACGCGGCGTTTAGTCCCGCCAGAAGACATATCCCGCCAAGGATGAGGAAGACGATGCGGCTGGATGGCATGTGGCGTTACGCCGTGCGGGTGAACTTAACAGTCCACGGGTCTTCGGATACGTAGCTGATTGCGATGGCGTCACCGTTCGCTGCTGTTACTTGGTCGAGGAGGGGGACGGGGTTGTGCGGAGCGATGAGGTTCATCGAGCCACCTGGCTTGAGCTGGGAAATCGCACCGAGGATTGCCCCGTGACGGATAGCCGGAGCGAGTTCGCGGGCGTCGAGCACCGGGATGTCGGTGTGGGTGTGTCCGCAGCCGCAGGAATGGGATTCTTGAATAGGTAGTTCGTTCATGTATTTATTACACCTGAAACTGTGGAAAAAAGATAGTGGGGAGACTGCGAGAGTTGCCACTGCCTAGGCACTAGGCTGGAGAGGGTATTAATTTGCCGTGGAGATCGTGGTGTCGCTGAGATCAGACCGCGAAGAGCGTTCGTCACTGACGATCGTCCGTCATCGAGATAGGTAGGCATGAGGAAAAGGAAGAAGCTTGCCAGGCAGGAGCGCGAGCGCAGTCGCGAGCAGTTTGACCGCATGTTGGCCGGAGAGCTGTATCAGGTTGAAGGGCCTGTGTTCTCGGAGAACTTCGCGCATGCCATGCTCTACCAGCAGCTTTTCAACGAGACTCACGATACCGACACCGAGAACCAGCGAAAGGCACTGGAGAATTTGCTTGGCGAGATGGGTGACGGCATCATGATTCGTCGGCCATTCCGAGTCGACTATGGGAGGCACATTTCGATTGGCGACGGCACGTTCGTCAACTACGACTGCATCTTCCTCGATGTTGCGCCTATTACCATTGGCAAGAACTGCCAGATTGCACCACGTGTGCAGTTGAGTACGGCGTGGCATCCTCTCGAGCCGACGCCGCGTGCCGCCAGTTGGGAGGGCGGAAGCCCGATCACGATTGGAGACAATGTGTGGCTCGGCGCGGGCGTCATCGTGATCGGCGGAGTCACCATTGGGGATAACACGGTTGTGGGCGCTGGCTCGGTGGTGACTCGCGACCTGCCAGCGAACGTCATCGCCGTTGGTAATCCCGCCAAGATCCTGCGTGAATTGCCGCCTGACGTGGCGGTGGAGGATGTTGCGCCTGGGCATTTGTTGTAGGCCGAACAGGACCACCACAAGGTCGAACACAGAAGTGCGGGGCAGCCAACCAGCTACCCCGCACTCTTTATCCCTAGCTCAGGAGAGGATCCTGTTAATGGACTGCGCCTACTTCCGCTTGGAGGTGACGAAGTCGAGGGCCACGGCAAGGAGAACAACGAGGCCAAGCTCAACCAGGCGATCTTGGCCCACGTCTACGTCGCTCACGACAAGGTTGTCGGTGACGACATCCGGTCTCCGCTACGGGAACTTCTCGCCGCCGAACGCGGCTGGGAAGCCCTCACAGCGGGCGCAACACCCGAGGCCGCCCGCGCCGCCACTCAGGCCGCGACAGCGCGCCGCAGCGGCCCAGAAACGCCAAAAGCCGCCCCGAAGGGCGGCCTGGCCGAACTAACAAACCTCTGGCTTGACCTGCCTGACGGCGTTTACGAGGACGCCGATTGCAGAAAGCCTCTTATGGTTTCTTAGACGTTCATCTTGATACAAGGCGCTAGTAGGGTGCACGCTGCGGCTGGATGGGTGCAAAAGTCGTGGGGGTGGGTGCAGTTCCTATCAGGGGATGCAGTCGTAAATAACTACAGTAG